>JAPPPH010000123.1 GCA_028817635.1 Verrucomicrobiales bacterium
TTTTTCCCGGTGCATGAGGGAGCGAAGTGGGCGTACGATCCGGAGACAAGGACAATTCTTGATCCTGACATAATTGAGATGTGGGAAAACATGCGGTCGTTCATCGTCTCGTTATTGGCCGCCGGTTTTTTCGGGTATCAATGGTTTCGAAAACGCCAATCGCGGCTGAAGGATAACAAAATTGACGAGTATGTCCGTCGAGTGATCGACATCGAACGGCAACAAATGAATCTGGATGCAGGTGGCGGGATTGAGGATTTGGACAAACTGCAGGTGCTGCAGGATCAGCTCACCGAGTTGAGGCAGGAATGTTTCAAGGATTTCTCAGGTCACAATATTCAGGACGAACCGGGTACAGACTGTTTCCTCGAGTTATGTGCCTCGTTGAGCGAGAAGCTGAATTCCAAGATGACTCGTCTCCGTCTCGGCGGGGACATTCAACGGCTCGCCAAGGCGATTGAGGGCGAAAAATAGTCCGCCGGTTATTCCTTCTCCTCGCGCCGTTCCCGGTGGATGGCCTCAAGTTCCTTGAGCTGTTCGTTGAGTTCATTGAGATGCGCCTTGACCTCGGCGGCGCGATCTTCCAGTCGGTGGCGCTCGGCCTTGGCCTCTTCGCCGTCGCCCTTAACCCGCTTCAAGGCAACGATCAATTCCTCGAGATGTGCGCGTGCCTCCCGGCGCTCGGCCTGCAAATGCTCGAAGTGCTGGCGTAACTCCTCCCGTTCGCCGTGGCCCTCACGCCTCCGGTGTTCCTGCCGGGAGAGATGCTCCATGAGTTCTTCCGCCCTGCGTTGCAGTTGTTCCGCGCGGTCAAGTTTTCCGGCTTCGCGCAGATCTTCAATTTCCTGTCGCAAGTGGTGGATTTCTTCCTCGATTGCCTCAGCCTCGGAATGAGCTTTCTCCTCTTCGTGGTCTTCATCTTCCCCGTGAAATTCAGCGAGTCGATGCCTGAGTTCGTGAATCTCATCCCGTGTTTGGTGGCGTTTATCCTCCAGCCGATCCTGAAGTGCGCTGATCTTTTTTAGTTGTGTGGCAAGCTCGTCCCGTTCGGTTTCGTTGGATTCAAATTCAGATTCAACCTCCAGCGATGTGCGTTCGAGATCCAGTTGGTGCACGCGCTTGGTGAGTTCGCTGAATTTCTCAAGCAACACGTCCACCTCAATGTCGATGAGTTGCCTTTCAGTATCCATCGCGATGATTTCGCGGTGTTCTTCGGCCGACAGAGTGTGAGTGAGTGCCAAGCCGGCAGCCATCACTGCAGTGGCGATGAGTGTGCGTGTTGTTTTCATAATTAAAAATCGAGAGCGAACGTACACCTGAAGCCGCTCGTTCGCAATGGGGGAACGATTCTCCGTCGGATGTCAGGCTTTGTCGGTGAAACCCAGCTTGGCCCGGTTTTTCCAGAGTTGCCGGGGCTTGAAGATGCCCAGCGGCGTGATGATGCCGGTGATCAACTCCGGTGGCGTCACGTCGAAGGCCGGGTTGCGTGCGGTGCTGCCGGGGTTGGCCACGCGTATGGACTGTCGCCGTCCGCTGTCGGTAATGCCCCACGCGCGCAGCACTTCGTCCTGTGTGCGCTCCTCGATCGGGATGGCCAAGCCGGACTCGAGTTCCCAGTCGATCGTCGATAACGGGATGGCAACGTAAAACGGGATGCCATGGCGCTTGGCCAAGACTGCCTTGGTGTAGGTGCCGATCTTGTTGGCGACCTCACCGGTACGGCCAAGCGTGCGGTCACTGCCGACGATGACGAGGTCGATCTCACCGCGCTGCATCAGGTGCCCGGCAGCATTATCGGCGATGATGTCGTGCGGGATGCCCTGTTGTGCCAATTCCCACGCAGTGAGGATGGCTCCCTGTGAGCGGGGCCGGGTTTCGTCGCAGAAAATGTGCAGCGACTTACCCCGGGCCTGTGCGGCGTAAATCGGCGCGGTGGCGGAGCCGTGGTCGACGAACGCCAACCAACCGGCGTTGCAGTGGGTCAGCACCCGGGCACCGTCGGGGATGAGTGGTTCGCCCGCTTGGCCAAGCGCTTGGCAGTGGGCGGCATCGTCCTCAGCGAATTGCTCGGCCAAGGCCAAGGCCTGTCTCTGCCGCTCGGCCACAGTGATCGCGTTTATATTCGCCCGCATCCAGCGCATGGCGTTGACCGGATCGACGGCTGTGGGCCGGGCATCGGCCAGCGTCCGGTGAACCTTGGCCAAGTGCTTCTCGAAACTTTTCACGCCTCGCCCCTGAAACGCCCGGGCGCCCTGTGCCAGACCGTAGGCGGCGGTGGCACCGATCGCACCGGCGCCGCGCACGATCATGTCGGTGATGGCGCGCGCCGTTTCGACGTAGTTCGTGGTGGAGACGATTTTGAATTGATGCGGGAGCAGTCGTTGCTCGATCAATCGAACCCTGTTTCGCGCCTTGTCGAACCATACCGTCCGGTAATGTTTTGACTTCCCGTTATGGGTGACGTTCATCGGGGAGTGCCCGGTGTCAGGCGGTGTGCTTTTTCGTCAATTGATGACGGATCGACTTGTAGCGTGGGTCGGTACGTACCTTATTCAGATCCGGGTCGGTGTCCATCCACTTGGAGTCGTCGTAGCCGAGGTGCACCGCCTTATTGAGTGCAGTGATGGATTCGTCGATACGATCGGTCAGCGAGTAGCTACAGGCGAGGTTATAAAATACCATCGAGTCGTCCGGGAGCAGCCTCGAGAGGTGTTCGTCGATCTTTAGTCCATCGGTGAAACAACCGCGCTTGGTATAGTCGTCGCCCAGCAACTGCAACGCCTCAATGTAACCGGGGTCGCGCTCAACGAGTCCCGACAGAAAATCGATTTCGATATCGAGTTCGCGTTTCTCCTTGTCCGAAAGGGGTTGTCGTTCAGTTGCCAGATCCGACATTGGGCCGTGACTGTTATCGGCTCACTTCATTCCCAAGTCAAGCCGTTGTAGGCTGAAACACATCATGTAGCGCTTATTTTTTCTTCCGGTGCAACTTGTTGTGTGTCGGGAAATCCCGGTTGTACCGCTTGAGTAACGCTTTTTCGTCGTTTTTGACGATGTAAATTTTGCCCCGAATTTCAAGCCGTTCGCCCGGCTTGAGTCCGCCCAGCCGGAAATCGCTGTGCAGACAGCGGATGACGCCCTGAAACAATTCCTGATACGGCTCGAACGCAGTGGCAAAAATCATCGAGCCATCCGCGCTGTAGCAACCGATCAAGCCGTTGCTGGGAACGGCAGGGTGCAGCGGCCGCGGGTTGACGTCTGCGCGGGGCACGCCCGGCCCCGCCCAGACCTGACCGGGAATGTAGCGGGCCTCGGTGGCCCAACCTTGTGTCGGCATCATGGCACGTTTGCCATCGAGATAAATGAAGCTCTTTTTGATGTAGGCGTACTTGTCCGGGGTGGCGTCCGCACCGGTGCCGGTAAATTTCCCGACCCGAATGCAGGGCTGTGCCCAGTGCGCCTCAGAGCGTTTGGCTGTGGGGTTGTGTGCGGTGAGCTGAAAATCAACCTCGTCATGTGTTGCGGTAATGACGTGCTCCACGGTTACCCCGTCACTCACAACGCAGTGCAGCTTCAATTGCGAGCCGTCGGCACTGCGGGATACCAGTCGCGTCTTGTGGCCGACCACCGTGTGTTTGCTCCAGTCGGTCGTCTGGGAGTTGGCCCTGCAATAGGCCTCCAGATAATGAATTTTCATCTCACCGCCGGGCAGATGATCCCCGCTGATCGTCAGGTAATTCTTGGCCCAGTGCAGCTTGAGCTTGGCTGGCTCGACCGCTTGGCCAAGCGCTGTTCCGAGTGCGAACAGAAGGAGTGTGGCAGTCTGTTTCATGGTTGGTTCCGAAAAGGGTCGGCCCTTCGCCTGACCAAGTCAACGGCAATGCGTCTTGCGCTTGGCCAAGCGCCGGCAAATACTCCCGCGCCATGGGAGAACCGATCCACGTCCCCCTGCTGGACCTCAACCAGCAAAACCAGCCACTCGCCGCGGAGTTGAAGGACACCTTTGCGCGGGTACTCGACTCGTCGCAATTCATCCTTGGCCCGGAGGTGGAGGCGTTTGAGCGGCAGATTGCTGCAGAGGTCGGTGCCGGGCACGTGATCGGTGTCAGCTCCGGCACTGATGCGTTGCTGCTCTCACTGATGGCGCTCGGGATCGGTCCCGGCGACGAGGTGCTCTGTCCGTCGTTCACGTTTTTCGCCACGGCCGGTTCCGTCTCGCGAACCGGCGCGACCCCGGTGTTCGTCGATTCGCTGGACGACGACTTCAACCTCGACCTCGAGGACGCCGCGAGGCGTGTTACCGACAAAACCAAGGCGATCATCCCGGTGCATCTGTTCGGGCAGGCGGCCGACATGGATGCCGTGCACCGACTGGCCAGTGCGCACGACCTGATGGTGCTCGAGGACGCCGCCCAGTCGATGGGCACGCAGTTCGGTGAAAAAAAAGCGGGTACGATGGGCGACCTCTGCGCGTTCAGTTTTTTTCCGTCCAAAAACCTCGGCGGCTTCGGGGACGGCGGCATGATTACCACCAACGACGATGCCCTCGCTGGGCGTGTACGAATCCTGCGCGTTCACGGCGGGGCACCGAAATATTATCACAAAGCAATCGGTGGCAACTTCCGCCTCGACCCGTTGCAGGCGGCGCTGCTCCGAACCAAGCTGGGTCATCTGCCGGGCTACATCGCCAAGCGTCGCGCCAACGCGGCGACTTATCTGGAGCGCCTGGCGGAGAGTGCTCCTGTGCGGGATGGGCGTTTGGTTTTGCCCTCGGAGATTTCGGGCCGGACGCACACGTGGAACCAGTTCACTATCCGCGTGACCGACGGAAAACGGGACGTGCTCATGGAGCATTTGTCTGCGAACAACGTCGGTTCGGCGATTTATTATCCGGTGCCGTTGCATAGGCAGGAGTGTTTTTCAAATTTACCCAGTTTTGAAGAAAGCTTGCCAGTCTGCGAAAAAATGGCGGACGAAGTGTTGAGCATTCCAATTTATCCGGAGCTGTCCACCGAGCAAATCGACCACGTCATCAACACGATCGCCAACGCTCCGATTTGATTCCGGACTTAAAGGGCCTTGCCGGAGAGGGCGCCGGCTGACTTGAGGAGTTGGGTGATTTCCGTTCGCTTATTGGCGGTGGCGTAGTCGAGCGGAGTGTAGCCGGACTTGTTCTTCAGATTCACGTTGGCGTTGTTGTTAAGGAGTAGTTTCACTGCTTTCGGACGGTTACGCAACACGGCCTGATGTAATGGCGTGGCGTTGCTCTCGCTCCGGGCATCGATAGTCGCACCGCGGGCGAGCAGCATTTCCATGGTGTTGACCTTGCCGGCACCGGCGGCCCAGTGCAGCGGGGTACTGCGATGGAGGGAGTCCACGGCGTCCACATTTGCGCCTCGTTTCAAAAAATTCTGAACGGCGATGGCATTGCCCTTGGCTGCGGCCATGTGGATGGAGACCTGCCAACCCTCGCGGCCGCCCTTGTCGCGGATCATCCCGGCGGCGGCTTCCTTTTTATACCCGATGGCAAGATCGAGCGGTGTGCCGCTCTGGCTGATGGCGTTGATCGGGACGCGCCGCTTGAGCAGCAACGCGACGACGTTGGTGCTGCCCTTGGCGGCAGCGGAGTGGAGGGCTGTCCAGCCACCGTCTGTGCGGCTGGTGGTCTTGGCGCCCTTGCTGAGGAGGAGTGTTGCCGCCTCGAGTTGATCGGCTTCGGCAGCCCAGTGCAGGGGGGTGGCCTGATGTTTGCGTTCTCGAAAATGGGCATTGGCCCGGTTGCTCAGCCAGGTTTTCAGTGCATCCAAGTCGCCGTGCCGCGCGGCGAGATGAACCGAAAGGACGGCCCCTTTTTTCGCGCCGAGCGACTTGAGCAATTCTTCGGTGGAGGTTTTTTTGTGAATCCGGGCGAAGTCCAATGGGGTGCCGTCGGGACTCATTGGGCTGAGATCCTTGCCGGTCTCGTGGAACAGACGCACGATGGCGTCCTGACCGTTGACGGCGGCAGAGTGAAGTGCCGTCCAGCCGTTGGGCGCTGAGGACTTGGTGTTGATGTCGTGCGCCAGCAACAATTTCGCGGCCGCCACGCTGCCGTGTGCACAGGCGAGATGGAATGCATCGATTTGTTCCTTCGCTGTCTTGGCGTGAAGGTTCGCTTTGTGGGTGAGAAGGGTGTCGATGTTCTTGGCCTTGTCGTTGATGGCCGCCACGTGCAGGGCCGTTTGGCCAAGCGAGTTCAGCGCGTCCACCGCTTGGCCAAGCTGCAGTTGCTTAAGCAACGCCGCGTTGTCGTCGGTGGCGGCCAATTCGTGAAGGGTACGCGTTTCGACCTTGGGCGGCGGGGCCGGCTTGGCCACGGGCGGCGGTGTGGGCTCCGGCTCTTTCGAGCCACAGCCGGCTTGGCCAAGCGCGATGGCGACGGCAGCGGCGGCCAGCAGAGTCCGGGAAAAGTTGGCTGAACTAAGTTGCATCACCAGGTGCGTTGCAGGGAAGGATTCAAGCCCTGTCATCGGTTTGGCGCAACGAAAAATCGGCTTTATTACGGAGACGCAATGATCCGAAAGAAACGGGCCGGGCTGTTACCGTCGATTCCGATGCGAACGGATTGAGCCGCTTGGCCAAGCGCGGCGGGGAGTTCCCGTTCGAGTGTCCAGTCGGTGAGATTCGCGGAAACCTCCAGTCGGTGTGGCTGCGTCCCCAATGGCTCGTACCCAATTCTGAGTCCTCCGTCGTCGTCGAATTGGACGGAAGTGATCCGAAATTGGTTTCGCTTGGCGAACTGGGGTTGAAGCGTCGTGCCTGTTTTTAGTGTGAACAGCCGGTGTGCACCCGGCCCTGCGTTGTCAGCCCAGCCAGTGATTTCCCAGCCGTCGTGCGGTTGGATGGTGAGCCGCATCGGCTGGCCGGTGAACAGGCGCGCCGACCACACGCCGTCGGTTTTTTTCATTGGCACCCCCTCGACGTTGACGGAGCGAATTCGTGAATCGGGATCGGCGATGGTCAGCGTCCCGGGTTCTTCCAACAGGAATCCTTTTTGCAAATGTCCCCAGACTGGCTCGTGACGCCCCGTGGCAAAGTCGCGTAGTTTGCGCACCTGCGCGCGCCAATCGTAAATATCCCATAGCGGCAGCGACCATTCCTCCTCTTTCTCACCGCGCTCAATTGCACCGGCGTCCTTCCGCCAGCGCAGGATGTGCCGCTCCATCTCCGGCTCGAGTGCAGTCTGCTTGGTCTGGACGGCGTTCAGGATGCGTTCCGCGCTGAGGTCGCCCTGCATGTGCATGGAAAAACGATGAATGAATCGCTGCCGATAACGCGGGTGCGTGAGTAGCTTTTGCAGCACGCGAATGAAGTCCGGCGGGTGACCGGGAAAATGCAGGACGGTTTGGTGCAGCGTGTTGTACGTGGCATTGTGGCCGGCCGTGCCGAGGATGCCGTCGAGGTCGTAGGGGATCCAGCGCCACCTCCCGTCCGCGGTGCGCGGCCGCCATTGGCGAACGTTGTTCCTCGGCCAGTCGGTGTTGTCGAGGAACACCTCGAGGATGATGTAGTCCATGAGGTTATCGAGATCGACCATGGCCTCGAGCCGGGCAATGCGTTCGTCGGGTTCGAGTGTTTCCCATGCGTTGACGATCGCGGTGACTTGTTGCCAATGTTTCATGTCGCCAGATTTCACCGTGTGCTGCAACAGGTCGATCTCCGAGCCGTGATGCCCGGTGTGCGCTGACAGGTAGTGGCCATCGATCCGCTCGCGCAAATTGTGGATGCCCCAGAATTGGCCGTTGAGATAAACGACCGTCGGACGCCATGCCTGAAACTCGAATCCAATTCGGGCTGTCAACTCGTGGCCCACGGCATCCCGCATGAACGCCGTCTTCCAGCCGTTGCCGGCGTTGCGAAGGATAAGCCGTCGAAACTCGCCCAATTCGAGGTCGGGAAAAAACCGATGATGAAAGGTCGCTTCGCCGTAGCGCGGTCGGGCGTAGAGCCGGAGCGATTTCTGGTAGTAATGCCGCGTCCAGCCGCCGTGGATGCGCAGTCCGATGTCGCGGCCGAGGCCAAGCGACTCGCCCGGTTCGTACCACTCGAAATAGGCCGGCCGCTCCCACTCGCGCTTGAAGTTGTACACCGGTTCCGGCGTGCCGTTGAGGTAGTCGCGGCCCTCGGTGTAGATGCCCCGGTCGGGGTCGAACAGATTTTCGGGATTGGTCGAGATCGACGCGATGGGGAAGCCGGTCTTTTCGCCGATGAAATAACTACCGGTCACAATTGGCCCCGGCAGGAAGCCATCGCGGAAAGCCCGCGCCCGCACCACGGCCGGTTTGGCCAGGCGGATTGGTCCCGCGTAAAGCGGTGCCCCGACGTCCGGCTCGGAGCCGTCGAGGGTGTAGCGTAGCGTGCTGTTTTTGTCGGGCGACTCGAGTGCCAAGTCGATCGCCTCCGCGTATCGGCCGGGCGGCTTGGCCAAGCGCGGTGCCTCGAGCCATCCGAATGCGTGCGGCGTGGTGTTGGCCAGACCGGGAGTGGGATCGGCGAAATGAAAGTTGCCGTGGATGCCCGGCGCCTGGCCAAGCGACGAGTCAGGAGGGCAGGGCGGCACCCATACGGCCGAGGCGGCTTGGCCAAGCGGCCGTGTCAGCCGGATGGTCTCCCCGCTGCTGACCCTGAAATTCGTGTGCCACTGGATTGCTGGCAATCCCCACTTGGCTTTCAGCCAGGCTTCGACAGTTGCGATCTCTGCTGAATCCAGTTCTCGGTTGAACGCCAGCAGTTCGCCGATGTCGCCGTGCCAGTTGCGGTCCGGCACCAGCCGGTCGGAACCGATCAGGCTCAGCGGCATGGCGGTCGGCGAAAGACTGGTTAATTGGAACAGGTTTTCCGGCAGGCGCGTCACGACCGGGTCGATCGGCCGGCCGTCCAGTCGCACCGCGGAGTCCTCCCCGGCGAAGTGGCCTTTGGGGTAGTAAACCAGCCGGTCGCCGCCGCGATTGAAGTGGCTGTACTTGAAGTCGCCCACCAGCGCGCTGTGTGACTTGGTGGCGTGTCCAGCCTCGCGGGCCACGGCGAAAACCGTTTGCACAGTCATCCGCCGCCGCGTCACGAGCACATCGTCCAGTCCGTCGAAGCGGAGAAACGGCCGGCCGCTGAGCGGATCGATCACGCGGACCGGTCGGCCGGCGGTCTTTGTCTGGCTCGCGGTGTCGCCGGTCAACGGCCCGTGCTGATCCGAGAGGTTCCATTTTTTGACGAGGTACTGCTCGATGCCGATCCGGGTGGCCTCATCGAGCGCGCGGTCAAACAGCAGCACCTCGGCAATGCGCCCGTGCCAACTGCGCCCCGGCAAAAATCGATCCGAGGCGAGGTTGGAGACCGCACCCGGCTTGTCGCTGATGCTCGTCACCAGGCCCAGCCGCCCGATGGGCAATGGCGTGTGGAACGGGTCGACCTCGATTCCATCGATCCACGCCCGGCCCTCGCGGCCAACGGAATTCCGGGAGTCGTGAAACATCGAGCCGTTCATCGCGCGGGCAAAATGGTACTTCTCGGAATCACCCAGCAGCGGCCGGTAGCCGAGCGATGATTTTTGGTGCTCGGCCACCACCCAAAAAACGCTTCGGATATTTTCGAGCGGTTCGAACCGCAGGTGATCATCCTTTCCATCCAGCACGATCAGCGGCGGATCGCTGGGTGGCTCGAACACGTTGGGTCGCGAGAGAAAACGCGACTGCTCCGCGTGCCGGTCGTCGTCGCTTTTGTCGAGCCATCGCGTTAGGCGGCCTTTTTCAATTTGCAGCGATTTTTTGTCGGAGGAATCCAGCCACAACCTCAGTCCGGCCACCGTGCCGGGATCAATCGGTTGGTGCTTGGCCGGGTCGAGTTGTGGCGGCTGTTCTGTTTTAGATTTCCACCGCTGAACGGCGCCGGTGTCGCCCATGACCAACGAACCCTCGTCGCTTGCGTCGAGCCAAAGCGACAGCCCGGGGATGGTCAAAGGCAGGCCGGACTCAATCGTTTTTGGCCGGGGCCTGATCGATCGCCGATCCTTTCCCGACGCGAACACCAGCGTGCGCTCTCCCGGCCCGAGCACGTGCTCCGGGAAGCGCCACTTGAACGGATTCACCGGGTCGTCCGACAGCCCGTGGTTCAGGAGATTCACCGGTCGATCGGTGGGGTTGTGAATCTCAATCCAGTCTGAAAAATCGCCGTCATCGTCGGCAAGCGTCGTGCGGTTGACCGGCATGAGTTCACTGATCACCACGCCCTCGGCCAACACCTTCACCGAACAAAATAGCACGGCGAGAATCCCCAGGATTGGAATCATCCGGCTGCCG
>JAPPPH010000240.1 GCA_028817635.1 Verrucomicrobiales bacterium
CCGTTTATGCTGTCGCCAAGCCACCCAATCATCACCGCCACGGGTGGCGACACGGACAAGCGCATCAACGCCGGCCTCGACGATTTCCGCGACCTTTTTCCGGCGTCGATTTGTTACCCAAAGATCGTGCCGGTCGACGAGGTCGTGACGCTGGCGTTGTATTTCCGCGAGGACGAACCGATGCAGCGGCTCATGCTCAACGAAAAAGAAAAGGCCGAGCTGGACCGACTCTGGGATGAGCTGCTGTACATCACCCGGGAGCCGTTTAAAAAGGAGGTCGCCTACGAGCAGCTCGTCGAGTTCTCGACTCAGGACCGGCCCGACCTCGTTATCGCGTGGAAGCCGTACAAACCAATTCTGCTGGACGAGGTGGCGGCGTTTCGCGCGCGCCTGCTGGAGGATGAGCCGAAGCAACTGGAAGCGGTGATCGACTTGGCCGGTCGCGCCTGGCGTCGGGCACTGACGGCGGACGAGCAGGAGGGATTGCGCGAGCTTTACGGGGTGCTGCGGGAGCGCGAGATTGATCACGAGAAGGCGGTCCAATTGACCCTCGCGCGCGTGCTGACTTCGCCCGCATTTTTGTACCGGCGCGAGCAGGCCGGCGACGGGGCCAAGCCGGTGGCAGTGAGCGCCACGGAGCTGGCCACGCGGCTGAGTTATTTCCTGTGGGCCTCGGTGCCGGACGCCGCGCTTGGCCAAGCGGCGGCCAGCGGCGAGTTGACGAACGACGACGTGCTGCTTGGCCAAGCGCGGCGCATGCTCCGCGATCCGCGCACCCGGCGCATGGCCGAACAGTTCGCCTGCCAATGGCTGCACATACGTGGGTTCGACCAAAACGACGACAAAAACGAGCAGCGCTTCCCTGAGTTCGCCACGTTGCGCGGCGATATGTACGAGGAGTCGGTCCGGTTTTTCGAGGACCTGTTTCGCAATGACTGCTCGGTGCTTGACCTGCTGACAGCCGACCACACTTTTTTGAATGGGCGCTTAGCCAAGCACTACGGCATCAACGGCGTGGACGGCGAGACTTGGCAGCGCGTGGACGGGATGCAGGCCAAGGGGCGCGGCGGCGTGCTGGGCCTGTCCACGGTGTTGGCGATCAATTCCGGTGCCTCGCGCACCAGCCCGATCCTGCGCGGCAACTGGGTTTACGAGACGCTGCTTGGCGAAAAGCTGCCCCGGCCGCCGGCGGACGTGCCGCAGTTGCCGGAGAGCGTGCCCAGCGGCTTGACCGCACGGCAGCTCATCGAGAAGCACAGCTCCGTGCCGGAGTGCGCCAAGTGCCACGAGCGCATTGACCCGTACGGCTTCGCGCTGGAACAGTTCGACCCGATCGGCCGGCAGCGCCCCGACGCCGTAGACACGCGGACAAAGCTCGCGGACGGCACCCGTATCGAGGGCCTGATCGGCCTGCGCGAACACCTCGCCACCGAGCGCATGGACGACGTGCTCGAGCAGTTTTGCCGCAAGTTGCTCGGCTACGCGCTTGGCCGCGAGGTGGCCCTCTCGGATCTGCTTTTGATCGAGGAAATGCAGCGGCAGCTCAAGGCGAACGATTACCGATTCAGCGCCGCAGTCGAGACGATCGTGCTTAGCCCGCAATTCCGGAAAATCCGGGGCCGCCTGGCCAAAAATCAAGATTGACTCATGCCGCTGACGATTCAGCATCAACCGAAAGACGAACTGGAATGAAAAACGAACATCACCAATTTTCCCGGCGCACGATGCTGCGCGGCCTCGGCGTGACGATGGCCCTGCCGTGGATGGAATCGCTCCGCGTCTGGGGCGATGCCCGCCGAGAGGCTAGGCAGTCGAGCGAGGCGCCAACCCGCATGGCAATCCTGTTTGCCGGCTGCGGTTTTCATCGACATGAATGGTGGGCCAAGGGCGAGGGCGCCGACATGGAGTTGGGCAAGGTGCTGCATCCGCTGAACGATTTCCGTGATCGGATGGTGTTCATCCGCGGCCTCTACAACGCCGAGGCGCTCAAGGGTAACATCCACAGTTCGCAAACCGGCAACCTGCTCTCCGGCGCGCCGTTGGCTTCCGGCGGGCGGATTCAGTCCGGCACCAGCGTCGATCAATTTGTCGCGCAACACATCGGCCATCGCACCAAGCTGCCGAGCCTCGTGCTTGGCTGCGAAAAGGCCAACCCGTCCGTGCACAAGGATTACTCGATGCTGTACAGCTCGCACATCTCGTGGAGCAGCCCGACCACGCCGACGCCGCTCGAGGTTTACCCCGCGCTGGCGTTCGACCAAATGTTCAAGGACAAGGCGCAGGCCGGCGACCGGAGTGTGCTCGACGCGGTGTTGTCGGACGCGAAGGATTTGCGCCGCAACATCAGCCGGCTCGACCAGCAAAAACTCGACGAATACCTCAACTCCGTCCGTGAGGTGGAGAAACGAATCGAGAGCGCCGGCAAACGCGGCGAACTGCAGGGCTGGCGGCCGACGTTGACCAAGCCAAACATGCCGCGCCCTAAGGACGGCTACCCGCAGGACATCGTCGAGCACATGCGCATTATGAGTGACCTGCTTGTGCTGGCGTTCCAGACCGACACCACGCGCATCAGCACGCTCAAGCTCAATAACGACCACGGCACGTTGCGCTTCCCGCACCTCGGCGTGGACTACATGATTCACCACCTGCTTTCACACAGCGACACCGCCGACTGGCTGAAGGTGAACCAGTTTTTCCTCGAGCAAATGGCCTACATCGCCAAGCGGCTCGACAGCATCCAGGAAGGCGAACGCACCGCGCTCGACAACTCGATGATTATGCTCTGTTCCAGCATGCTGACCGGGCACCACGACGCGACCCAGTTGCCGGTGGTGATGCTTGGTGGAGGAGGAGGCCGAATCAAGGGCGGCCAAAACCTGAACTACCTCGGCAAACCCAACCGTCAAATGTCGCGCCTCTTCCTCAGCATGATGGACAAGATGGACGTCCACCCCAAAACCTTCGGCGACGCCACTAAGCCATTGGAAGAGGTTTAAAACTTGGCCAAGCGCTTGGCCAAGCTGACTAGGGGTCGGGTGCGTTTTGAATCGGTGTAACGTAGAACTTGTGACAGCCACTTGGCTCATCTCGTGTTGATTATTCAGGATGTAATTTCCGCTTTTGGTCACCCAACACCGCCGGAGATAATAACACAGGCGCCATTTGATCTCGACTCCAGCCACTACGAACGGTTGTGTCAAACGAATGATCTTCCCGCCCCGTTTGATATTGGATGCTATATTGATGACATAACTTATCAAGACACATTGCAGCCGGATTTGTTTTTGTTCCTGTTTCCGGTTTGCCTTCGGGTTTGGCAATTTAATTTGATGCAAGCTCATCAATCAGACTACCGTGGTTACATGGAGTCGTTTTCTGGAGCGTTAGCCAAACACGCTGGATACAAAAAACAGTTAACTCCCTCTCAATATGATGCGGTCAACTTGTTCATGCGGAATGTTATCTTGGACAAAATAGATCAAGAGGTAGATTTATCCATTAAACGATGCAGGGGTGTTAGCCCGTATGACTGGATTGGTGCGATTGTGACATACGGAACCGTCTATCAAAACCTATCGAAACTTTGGGAAAATTGGTGGAGGGTTACTTCAAAAGGCAGAGCTATAGCCATGCTAAAGTATGTTTCTGGGTTGATGTATGCGGAAAATGAGAATCCACTTTTTACGCCATGGACACGCGGAAAAGGCGGTGGCCCACCGGCCCTGTGGAATTCAGATGGACATGTTTACTTTCAATCATGGCATCAGGAGAATTTGGTTTACTTGCGTAAAACCTTGACCGTGGATTACCTGAGAACTTCCATTACAAACGCCGCTTCGTTGTTGGAGGGAGAGATTGATAGTACTGTTCCTTCGAAAATGGTTTTAGACATTAACAACGGTGATACCCAAGCGAGAGCAGCACTTCGGGTCGAAGAACTTCTTGAATATCTATCCCAAGATGTCGGAGGGCATTACAGCTGGAAAACTCAATAAGCCAAACGCTTGGCCAAGCGCGGTAATGGGGTCAGTGTTTTGCGATCAGCGGATATTGATCCGGATTCTCCAAGCCATCCAACTCAAGATCGACATCCAACTCCGGCCAGTGCAAGTGATGACCGTGAAGCAGTTGAACGTTGAACACCTTCTCAACAGGGGCCGCCTGAAACCAGGGGTACTGGTCGTGCGGTAAAAAATAGTCTCGGCCTGCGGCAACAAGTAACAATCCGTCGGCCGAAATGTTAGAAACCTCAGCGGTTAAAATGCTTGTTCCAAGTGTCGCGGATTTTTTGTTCGTGCTCACGAATTTGATGTTCCAATTCTTTCAGTTCAGTTTCCCGCAGGCCCTTATTCAGCGCCAATTCAATCTTTGGTTCAATCCAGAACTTTGCCTCGCCGTCCGGTGAATGAACGTGAATGTGAAGGCGAGGTTCTTCTCGAGAGAAAAATAAAAACCTGTAATTGCGGTATCGAAAAATGATGGGACTCATCAAGTCAAAACTCTGCCTAGGGCGATTCAACAAGAACAATCGAATTGTCGCAATCCATCATGCCTAGCGCTTGGCCAAGCGGTAACGCCTGTTGAGGTTCTCTACTCGATGTAGCGGAATTCCTCGGAGCCGAGGAGGGCTTGGGCGTATTGGTTCCAGCCGGCCTCGGTGTTGGCTTGGGACAGGAAGGCTAGGCCGGTGTCCCGCTCGTCGGTGGATGGCGGCCGGTTGAACAGCAACTGGTAGGCGCGATCAATCCGGGCTTCGTTAGTCTTGCCCTCTCTGGCCAAGCGCTTGGCCAAGGCGCCTGCGCGCTTTTGGAAAAACGGGCTGTTCATGATGAACAGGTACTGCTGCGGCACGGTGCTGGTGGTGCGCTTGGCCGACGTGCTGCGCGGTGCGGGAAAATCGAACAACCGAAAAAACGGGTCGGAGCTGATGCGATCGCCGTTGCGGCTGATGGTCGCGTAAACGCTCCGGCGCGGGCTGTTCAAAATCTCGTTCGTTGGGGCGCCGCCGAGTTTTAGATCCAGTTCACCCGTGGCCGACAGCAGGCTGTCGCGCCACGACTCGACCTCCACCCGGCGGGGGTTCATTCGCCAGATCAACCGATTGTCCCCATCGCGGTCGAAGTTTGCGGCGATGTGGCGGCTGCTCATCCGGTACGTGGCTGATTTCATGATCAACCGGTGCAGATCCTTGATCGACCAGCTGTTGTCCATGAAGTTTGTGGCCAGCCAGTCGAGCAAAAGCGGGTGCGTTGGCTTTTCTCCGATCACACCGAAGTTACTTGGAGTGCGGACGATGGCCCGACCGAAGTGCCATTGCCAGATGCGGTTGACGAGCACGCGTGAGGTGAGTGGGTTGTCCCGCGCCACGACCGACTCGGCCAGTTGGAGCAGGCCGCTCTCCTTGCTGAACGACTTGTCACGGGAGATCACCTCGAGGAATCTCCGCGGCACCTCTTCGCCTTTTTTTCTAAGGTCACCACGGATGGCCACGTGCATGTTGTTGCTGCCATTTTCGCGGAGACCATGTGCCGTGGCATACTTGGGTGGCGCACTCTTGCGGAGCGCATCCCGTTCGCGTGTCCAGTCGTCGCGCTGCTTCTTTTCCTCGTCCGTGATTTCGCGTTTTTCCTTTTTGACCTTGTCGTTCAGTTGCTTGATCTGGTTGTCGAAATTTTTAATTTTATTTTGGTGCTCGTTGTAGGCCGTGACGACCTCGTCCGCGACCAGCGGCTTGTCGGCGATGCTGGTGTTGTTGAAGACACCGGCGATCGCGTAGTAGTCCTTGATCGAGACCGGATCAAATTTGTGATCGTGGCAGCGCGCACAGGCCACGGTCAACCCGAGGAACGCCCGCGAGAACGTGTCCACCCGGTCGCTCAGCGTCTCCGCGCGGGCTGCTGCGGTTGCCTCGGCATCCCCGCCATCGCCGTTGTAGGTGGGGCCAACGGCGAAGAAGCCAGTCCCGGCGCGGGCCGACAACGGGGCGTTCGGGGTTAGTTCACCGGCGATCTGCCAGCGCACAAACTGGTCGAACGGCACGTCGTCGTTGAAGGCGTTCACGACGAAGTCACGGTACTGCCATGCGTTGGGTAGGCCGCGGTTGTCGAGGAATCCGCCGAGACCGTCGCTGTACCGGGCGACGTCCATCCAGTGTCGTGCCCAGCGCTCGCCGTACTGCGGCGAGGCGAGCAGTTCCTCGATTATATGATCCCAACTCGTGTCGCCGGCAACGAATGCAGTGACCGCCTCGGGTGTCGGCGGCAGGCCGACAAGGTCAAAATAGGCGCGCCGAATCAACGCCCGCCGATCCGCCTCCGGTGACGGCTTCATCCCAGCTTCCTCAAGCCGGGCGAGGACGAACTGGTCGATCGGGTTCCGCGGCCAGGCGCCGTCGCCAACCTCCGGCGGTGCCGGGTTTTGGATCGGCTTGAGCGACCAGTGCTCCTTCCGATATTTTTCAAAATCGATACCCTGTTTCTCGGCGACCTGCGGCTCGTTGGATTTCGGCCAAGGGGCGCCCATGTCTATCCACCGCTTGAAATCGGCGATCACGGCGTCCGGCAGCTTGCGTGTCGGCGGCATTTCGAGGGACTCCTCCTTATATAGCACCGCGCGGTAAAGCAGGCTCGAATCGGCCTTCCCGGGAATGATCGATGGCCCGGATTCGCCGCCCTGAAGCGCCCGCTCACGGTTGTCGAGGTACAGTTCCGCCTTCAGTTTTTTGGACTGTGTGCTGTGGCACTTGTAGCAATGCTGCGCCAGCACCGGGCGGATTTTGTTTTCAAAAAACTCCACCTGTTCCGGCGTTGGTTCGTCGGCGGTGACGGCGATGGACGCCCCGAAAAGGACGCCTAGCCAAGCGGTAGCTCGAACGGTTTTGAATCGATCAGTCAAGACGCCCGATTCAACCGAACCGGCCGCCTCTGCGCAACCCCGAAACCAAGCGCTTGGCTAACCGCGAACAAAAAGTTTCCCTTTTGAGGTTGGGGAGAGTCTTCTCGTGGGTGTGTGTTTTTGAGACCGATGAAAACCAAGACACTACTATTGGCTGCGCTGCTGCTCGCCGGCTTGGCCAAGCCGCTGGCCGGCCCACTCGAGGCCGACGTCCACCTCACCTACCCGTTGACGGTGAAAAAACTGGAGAACATCTACATCGACGCAAGGCTGTACGAGTACGACCCGTGGCTGGCCGATGTCTCCGCCACGCTGGTCGATCATGTGGTGCTTGAGGACGTCGACTTTAGCACGACAGCCGATTCACTCGTGGACATCCATTTTTCGGCCAAGCGCAAGGCTCGCATGAAGTACTACGTCACCGCCCGTACCTATTCCAAGAAGGGCGGCACGCTCTACTTTTTCATCGATGGATTCCAAAAACTATTCGAGCACAAGGACGACGAGGAGATCGACGTCCGGATGAAGTCAAAGTTGGCCACCAAGAAACCGAAGGGCGACCCGGAAAAAGTCGGAGGCAACGACGACGATGGTGGGGAAGAAAACAGCGGCAAGATCACAGGCATCCACCGTGCGGTGGAAATCGAGTGGGAGGGAACCGACGGCGCTGAGTTCGCGCTGCAAAAGTCAAACGACCTCAAAAACTGGGAGACGATTGAAACCCTCAGCGGCAACGGCGAGACGACGTCCGTTTTTCTGCGCGTCTCCGGCCGTACACAGTTTTGGCGGCTTCAACCGGAGTAGCCGCGTAAATTGACTTGCGCCGGGGAGGGGCATTCGAGAGCGTCTCGGCATGCCACGCAAGTTGAGCACCATTGCCCCGGACTGGTGGGATTACACCACGCTCGAGGACGACCTCATTCGCGACGCGGCCGCGCTTTCGCCGACCGATCTCGAGCAACTGTCGCGCCCCGGTTTTCGTGTGGTCATGTACGACACGCTTGAGGATTTTTATCTCGCCGAGGCTCTCGAGTACATCGTCGCATGGCGACAGGCGACCGCCGACAACCCGGTCGGCATCTGCGGCCCGATCGGTCCCACCGAGCAATTGCCGCTCGTCGCCCGGCTGGTCAATGAGCTGGGGCTATCGTTGAAGCACGCGCATTTTTGGGGGATGGACGAATGGGTCGGCGACGACGGACGCGAGGTGCCCACAGATCATCCGCTCTCTTTCGAGCGTGCCGACCGCGAGATGTGTTTCGACCGTATCGATTCTGCACTCGCGATGCCGGAGGAAAACCTACATTTTCCAAAAGCAGACACCACCGCCTTTCGCGAAAGCTGGAGTGGCGTGTGCTGCGCGGTCATGCAGGGCGGGCAGGGTGACATCAAGCATTGGGCATTCAATGACCCGCTCCGGCGCGAGGGCGAGTTTGCCGATGAGCCGCCTTCTCCGGAGGTGTACCGAAAGCTGGCCACGCGCGTCGTCGAGTTGCACCCGATCACCCTCGCGCAAAACGCCCGCACGTCCGGCGGCGGCAACATCACCATGGTGCCGCAGCGCGCCGTCACCGTTGGGCCGGTCGAGACTTGGCAGTCGGAGAAGGTCAGCATCTGGCAGGCCGGCACGCACGACAACCCGTTTGGACAGCGGCTCACCGCCCTGATGATTTCCAAGGGCATCGCCGACAGCAGCGTGCCGATGTCACTGCTCGCCGATCATCCCAACGTGCAGTTCAACTACTACCGTGGCGGCCTCGGCACCTGCTCGGTGGAGATGCACTAAGAAATAACGGTGCTACAGCTCCTTTAGTCCAGCGCTTGGCCAAGTTTTTGGAGGAGGACTTTGTCGGGCTGCTTTGTGTCGAGGGCGAACCAGCGCTTGGAGCCTTGGCCAAGCGAGCGGACGGCGAACTCCACCGCGCCGTCGTCGTTGACCGGGACGCGCGTCAGTGACACGAAGAAAAAACCGCCGGAGTCCACGGCAGATGTCCATGTCGGCAGGTAGATCAGCTCCACTGTTTTGTCGTCCGACACCCATCGGGAGAGTTCGCGAGTCACGTCGAATCGAAGTTTTTCCTCGCCGCCGATGGACAATGAAAAGCCGTCGGTCTGCGGCTCGGTTATCCAGCCCACACCGCCGGTAAATCCGTAGACGAGTGCCGTGCCGGCCAGCTTGGAAAACGGCGGCGTGACCCATGCCAACTCCGTGCCAATTTTTTGTTGGCGGATGAATCCACGGGGAACGAAGTCGCCGGCGAAGTTATGCCATTCGGTTGCTTCCTGATCTGTTGACGTCACCCTGGCCACGGGCGGTTGGGCGATGCGCGCGTAACGGCGGAGCGTTTGGATGAGATGCTGCTCGGCGTCGGACCGGTCGCCGCCCACCCAGTCGGCAAGCCGCTTGAACGCCAGCGATTCGCCACTGGGCGCCTTGTGGAAGGGCGACGGCTCCTGTCCCGGCTTGGCCGCAAATTCACTGCCGACCAGTTCCCGGATGGTGTTCACCAGCTTGTCCTCGACCGCGGAATCGTACCGCCCGGGCTGTTCGTAGTAGACCTGCGAAAAGTCCGCCTCGTAGCCGCCCTCGCGGAGGATGCGGCGGGAGGGGATGTAGCCCGGCATGTCGTTGGCCCACGCGTTGAGCCAGAGGCGCGACCAGTCGAGCTCACGCTTGAGCCGCACGGAGTAGTCAACCACCACCTCTCCGGCGAGAAAGACCATCGCCAGGTCGGTGTCGAATTTCCAAACCGAGACCGGGTAGTTGACCTCGGCGGGAATCTCCCCGGTGGCATCGAGCCTGGCCAGCATCGCCTTGGCCAACTGATGGTGAAACCCGCCGGACTTGAGCTGTTCCTCCCAGTGCGCACGCGGCTTGGGCTTGGCTAGCGGCAGCTTGATTTGCCGCGCGACGATCGTGGGGGCGCCACCGAGAGGGGTGGTTTTTTCGGCGAGCAGTCGCTTGGTCTCCGTGGCGATGGCGCGACCGTGTTCCTCCGCAATGGCGAGGTTGCCGCTTGGCTGAGGGCCGACGTCCGCACCGCAGCCGATGGTCATCAGCGACACAGCCTTGCCAAACTCCTTTTCGATCCAAGTGTTCGCGAACCCGGCCCAATCGCCGCTGATGCGGTTGCGCCCGCCGACCGTCGTGCAGTGGCAGGCGTAGTTTGCCCAGACGGCGCGCACGTCGCCTTTCGCATCGCGTGCGGCCAGAACCGGCAGGCTGTGGTCGACCGGCGCGTTCCGTTGGTGGCCAAACCCGGCCCAGTTGCCGTTGTTGATCACCCGCCGGTTGCCGCCGAAGGTCGCGCGCCCCTGCGCCCATTCGAGCGTCATCGGCTCGCGCCGAGTCAGGGCCTCGGCGACGGCCTGCTGCATTTTATCGATGACGAAGT
>JAPPPH010000237.1:0-4537 GCA_028817635.1 Verrucomicrobiales bacterium
CCCTGCCGGGAGAACCGTGTACAAGCCTCCGGTCAACTTGCGAACCAAGCCGGCACGCAGCAGCAGTTTGTGGGAGATGATTTCCGCCTCGGCGGGCGACTCCTTCATCGTCGGGATGAATGTCTGAGACCAACGCATGTGTCTTTAAATAGATTCGCCGACCGGCTGGTCGGCTCTTGGCCAAGCGAACAAGAAAAACTGAGGGAAGTCGAATCGAAACCGCAGCGGTTACTTCACCGAGTTGACCAGCGGAGCCAATCCCTGAATCCGCACTTCCAACGTGTCGTTGGATTCGATCGGCCCGATGCCGGACGGCGTACCGGTGAGGATCACATCGCCGGGGAGCAGTGTCATGTTGGTGGAAATGAAGCTCACCAAGTCGGAGCACTTAAAAATCATCTGCGCCGTGGAGGAGTTTTGACAGAGTTGCCCGTTTTTAAACAACTGAATGGTGAGGCAATCGGGATCAATCTTGGTCTCGATGTACGGGCCGAGCGGCGTGAATGTGTCAAACGACTTGGCCCTCGCCCATTGGCTCTCGGAATTTTGAATCGTCCGGTCACTAATATCCTGCGCCGTGGTGTAGCCGAGAATGTATCGACTGGCCGCCTTGGGGGTGACATTTCGGATGCGTCGACCGATCACGATGGCCAGTTCCGCCTCGTAATCGACTCGGTGTTCGGGGAAGGGAATGTCGATTTTGCCCCCATCAGGCAGGATGGATTCAGGGGATTTCAGCCAAAAAAGTGGAGATTTCGGAACCTCAAGGCCGGATTCGGCCGCGTGATCAGCGTAGTTAAGCCCAACGCAGATGATTTTTGAGGGCTGAACCGGCACCAATGTGCGGAAGCCTTTCTTGGGGATGGGCTTTTTCTGGTACGAAGGAGCCCCAAATACATCGCCTTTCAGCTTGTAAAGTGCGCCGTCTTCGACCTTGGCGTAGAATATATCGTCCCCTTTCTGGAAACGCCCGATTGCTGCCATGTTACGCGGTTCATAACAAGGCGTTTAGACACTGGCAAGCAGAATTGAACCTAATCCACGCTTATTTTAGCGGCTGCATCGTTAATGGATCCCGCATCGGCAACTCCGTCACCCCGCCCCGGGTCAACCGTTCCAACTTGACCGGATGATCCGGATGGCCTTTCAAAATCTCATCCTTCTGACCCACGATCAGGACGATCGCCTTGGCCAAGTCCAACCTCCGCTTGGCGACGCGCTGAACAGCCTTGATATCTACCGCCTCGATTTGGTCACGATATTTCGTCCAGTACCCGGGCTGACTGGCGAATCGGCCGATCAACTCATCCTCGGCGAACTGAGTCACCACTTGGGCTGGGGACGAAAAGTTATTCGGGAAAGTGTCCGTGAATGACTTCTTTGCCGTGAGCAACTCCTCCGCCGTCACCGGTTCATCCTTAATTCGCTTGATCTCCTCCAACACAATGGATGTCGCGTAGGCAACCGTCCGGGACTTGGACTGAAAGCCAGCACGAAACACGATCGGATAATGCCCTCCTCCCGGAAACGCCGAGCGAGCAGAGTACGCCAAGCCCTCGTCCGAACGAACACGATTGGTGATCCGGGAGGTGAACCCGCCGCCACCAAGGATGTCGTTCATGACCTGAATCGCGTAGTAGTCCGGATCATCCCAGCGAATTCCGGGCATGATGATCGACACCCGCCCCTGGTTGACGTCCTTATCAACGATGTAAACGCCCGGCCTGCCGTACTTCATTTTTTGAGGGACAGCCGGAGCCTTCTCCCCTTCATGTGGCCAACGGGCAAACACCCCGTTCAAACGCCGAATCATTTCTTCCCGATCAAAATCACCACTGATGGAGACGACGAAATTTTTCGGGTGCACCCACTTGTGATGAAACGCCAGTAAGTCCTCCCGACGAATGCTCTCAATCGAAGCCGCGGTGACGTGTCGGTTATACCAAAAATCATCCCCGTAACCGAGGTGGGCACGCTCGCGCGACTCGATGCTGGATGAATTATCGTTGCGCTGCTTCAGCCCCTGCAGGGTTTGTGTCTTTCGCAGAGCCAGTTTGTCCTCCTGAAAACTCGGGGCGGCAATTATCGCCCGCAGAATTTCAAACCCGCGTCCAACATCTTTTGACAGGAGGTTCAAACTGACACTTCCGTTCAGCCCGCTCAGGCTGCTGCTCAACCGGGCAGCCAGAAACTCCAGTTCCTCGTCCAACTCGTCCGCTGGTTTGGACGGAATCCCACCTCGCGCCATCAGCGATCCGGTCAATGCAGCCAAGCCTTCCTTGCCCTTGGGGTCGAGATGACTTCCGCCCTTGATGTGAATCGTCAGGTCGATCAATGGCCGCTCGCGGTCAGGATAAATGTAAACCACGACGCCCGACTTTAGCACCGTGCGATAGTCGGCTGGTTTAGGAGGATCGTAGACCAGTGGAGGAAAGGTCAGTTTTTCTGGCCGATCCGGGATATCCTGCGCTTGGCCAAGCGTTTGGCCAAGGGTCGCCGCGATACCAAGCGCGCAGACGCACGCGACAAACTGTTTCATAGTGTTCATTGCTCTTTTCATTAGTGTTCCCCTACTCGCTTAATTCAGCAAGACGCTCGGCGATTTTCACCATGATGATCTTCATGAGGCCCTGCTGTTTTTGGTCCGCCTGGCCAAGCTGTGCCTCCATCGCGCTTAACTGCTGTTGCAGGCGCTCCTTGTTTTTCTCCGCCTTGATTTGGCTGGTGATGCGGCGCACCACCGCCTGCTGGTCGGCGCTCAGCCCCGCCAGCGCCGGGTCATCCGGCACGGCTGCACCGGCCTTCCGCGTGTACGTCGCCACTGTCCGATTTTCCTTCACCAAATATTTTTTGGCCACGCGCTGAATGTCCCCGGCGGTGACCTTGAGGATGCTCGGAATCTCGGTGTTGATCGTCCGCCAATCCCCGGTTCCCTCGGCTTGGATCAATTGCAGTAGTAAATGAAAATTGGACGATGTGCGCCGAACTGCCATCGCGGCAAAATTATTTTTCACTTTCTGCAACTCCCGCTCGGTGACCGGCTCGTTTTTCAAGCGATCAACCTCCGCGTAAATGGCAGCCTCCACATCGGCCGGTGAGTTCGGCTCCTTGGCTTCGCCGCCGATGTTAAACATCCCGGCATATTTGCGGGACATCTGGTGGGCGAACGCCGAGGTCGCCACTTCGCTCTCTAGCACCAGCGACTTGTGCAACCGACCGGAGCGACCGGATAGCACCGCCGCCAATACGTCCAGCGCATGACCATCCGGATGCCCCGCAGCAGGCGAATGCCAGAGGATGTCCACCTGCGGATTGGCCTCGGCCTCGGCGTTCATCCGTTTTTCAACCTTTTGCTCCACCTCCGCGGTGATCACCTCGGGTGGGTTTGTCTCTCCCCGGGGGATCCGACCGAAATAACGCTCACAAAGCTTTACGGCTTCATCAGTCTTGAAGTCTCCCACCAAAACCAACGTGATGTTTTGAGGTGAATAGTAGACAGAATAAAACTCATCCGCCTGCGCCTTGGAGATGGCCGGAATATCCGAAGGCCAACCGATCACCGGCCAGCCGTAGGGATGGGATTCCCAAAACAAGGCCTCAAGCGATTCCTGAAACTTGCCCAGCGGCGTAGACTCGGTGCGCATGCGGCGTTCCTCAAATACCACGTCACGCTCGGCATAAAACTCGCGAAACACCGGCCGCAGCAGTCGCTCCGATTCCATCCACGTCCACAACTCGAGTTTGTTTGCCGGCACAGTAATGAAGTAGCCGGTCATGTCGTTTGAGGTGAAGGCGTTCATCCCCGAGGCGCCGGCGGTGGTGTAGATTCGGTCGAACTCATTTTTCACCAAGATCTTGCGCTGCTCCTCAATCAACGCCTTGAACTCGGCCTCCAACTCCTGATATCGGGCCGTCTTGTTTTCCGGCTTTTGAATGTCATCAATCTCGCCGCGCCGAAGGGCCAACCGCATTTTGGACTCCTCCGCACGCATGTCATCGCGCACCCTCTCCTGCTCGTCAATGATCTCCGTGTCGCGCTTGGCGTTCTTGGTGCCGATCGTCGGCGTGCCTTTGAACATCATGTGCTCGAACAGGTGAGCGATCCCGGTGATCCCAGGGCGCTCGTTGACGCTGCCAACGCGCACGACCCAGCCGCCGGCGATCGTCGGCGAATGGTGCCGCTCGATCATCAATAGCTTCATGCCGTTTGACAATGTCCGTTCCTCAACCGGCACCTGTTGCGCCTGACCAAGCGACAATCCGCCAAGCGCAACAACCAAGCCAAGCGCTTGGCCAAGCAACCGGTTAAATGGTGTTAAAAAACGAGTGTTCATCTTCATTGAAATTTTTACCCGGCGCGAAGGCGTCAGTGCGCTCGGCTTTTAGTCGGCATCCTGTATGTGGTCAACCTCGCGGTTGCAGTAGGGACAAAAATAGACACCCTTTTCCTGCTCCTCTTCGTCAAGTTTGAGGCTGTTGCGGCAGAGGACGCAGTTTACCGTTTCCGGCAACAGCTTTTCGGCCGCCTCCACATCAT
>JAPPPH010000237.1:4547-10173 GCA_028817635.1 Verrucomicrobiales bacterium
TTCCTCAGCAACCGGTTCGGGTTCGGGCTCCGGCTCCGGCTTCGGTTCCACTTTTTTTGCCTCGTCATCGCTGCTGCTAAACCACCCGCTCACCGCACCCAGTAGGCCGCCGCTGGATCCGGATTTTTTCCCGTAATTCAAGTGGTCGACCTCCTGCTCGCAGTAGGGACAAAAATAGACTCCGGTTCGCTGTTCCTCGCCGTCCAACTTGATGCTCTCGGTGCAGTTGGCGCATCGCACATAGGCAGGCACCTTGAAATAACTCTCCGGTTTTCCAGGCTGGTAAAGTTGCGGCGGGGTGTCCTGATTATCCTTGGCCTCGGGGTCGGCTCCCAACCGGAGCAGATATTCGATCGCTTTTTTGTGACAGTTTACAGCGGCGTGGTGCAACGGAGTTTCACCCTCGTTATTGCGAGCTTGGATCATCGAACGGATATCCGGGTGGATCTCCTCCTCCCCCTCGCCTTCCTCAGATTCGTCAGGATTCGCCTCCTGTGGTTCTTCCTCCTTTGGTGGAATTAACGGAACCAGTTCCACCCCTTCAGGAGCGACCGACTGAAGGAAAGCCTCAATGATATCCGACCAGCCGTACATGGCAGCTAAGTGAAGTGGGATGTTGCCATTGGAGTCCTTCGAACGAACGTCCGCCCCCTTGTGCAACATTAGGCGAATCATACTGATGTTGCCTTTGAACGCAGCCATGTGCACAGGGGTGCCACCAAACTTGCCCTTGGCATCCAGATCTGCCCCGGCATCGATGAGAAAACGCGAGATCGGATCCCACTCGCTGTAGATGCTCAAGTGAAGAGGGGAACGGCCCTCGTCGTTACGACAATTCACATTGGCACCGTCCGATTGCAATCGCTTGGCCAAGGCCAGTTTGTTGTACTGAATGGCTTTCAGGAATTCCTGATCTAGCTTGGCCTGATTCACAATCTCCTCTCTAAAAGCCCAATTAGCGTGAATTCCGGAGTTTGAAGCAACCTCAAATCGTCACCTCATCATCCGCTTAGCCAAGCGCTAAACCCGGAATACAGTCAGACCCAGTACGATCAAGAGTAGGCCCAAGCACAGCCTGAACCCGCCCTT
Source organism: Verrucomicrobiales bacterium (assembly GCA_028817635.1). Classification (GTDB taxonomy): domain Bacteria; phylum Verrucomicrobiota; class Verrucomicrobiia; order Limisphaerales; family UBA1096; genus UBA1096. The sequence continues at coordinate 5,637 of JAPPPH010000237.1, forward strand.
GATCCGTAATCTCGAAGGCTCGGCGGTGAGCCAGTGGATCATGTCCCGCATACGCCATGGCGAGATGATCATCCACATGGACATCAACACGATTGCGTAGCCCCAAATCGCGAAGATCAACCGCCATTGCGACATGGTCTCCACGGGAGTGTCGAACATGTAAATTCGCTGCGTATCGAGTATCAACCTGGCCAAGAGCAACATGAACACTGCCATGCCGCGTACCGCCAGAAAATCCCTGAGGTACACGCAGGACCCGATGCCAACCAACCCGAAGCCGAGGTAAAACAAGTGCTTGATGTCCTTGTAGTCCTCCATCTCCTCGGTATGGATGTTCCATAGAAACCAAGCCGTCGCAGCGAGCATCAAAACATAACCGGGGGCGTTGGCACGAGGGAACGCACGCAGCGCCTGGCCAACCTCTTTGGGCTTGGCCACCGAATACCCTCCAACCACAACGAGAAATCCTCCCAACAACATTGAAAGGTTGGAAATACTGATCTCGTTCTTTTGGGCAAATGCGATGTAGAGGAATGCCCCGACAAACGCCAATAAAATGGCGAACAATGGCTTCGTGGCCGGCGATTCGTTGGTCGAAGAAGTCACGTTAATTCAAGATGGCGGGGTCGCCGTAAAGAGTGAATGAACCGGCGCGTTCGATTTTCAAGTCGATCAATTGACCGCGAAAACGTTCGCCGCCATCGAACACCACGATGCGGTTGCAGCGGGTGCGCCCTTCCATGCGAGCCTTGTTTCGCCGACTCGGGCCTTCGACCAAAATCTGCATCGTTTCACCGACATGTTTTTCGTAACGGACCGCCCCGATGCGATCCACCTCGGCGAGCAATTTGGCGTGGCGCTCCTCGATCAATTCCTTGGAAAGTTGGGCGTCCATTTCAGCCGCCGGGGTGTTGCGGCGCGTGGAATACTTGAACACAAATGCGTTGTCGAATTCGACCTCCCGGCAAAGAGACATCGTTGCCTCGAATTCCTCCTCCGTCTCACCCGGAAAACCGACGATGATATCGGTCGTGATTCCGATCTCCGGCCGGACGGCTCGCAGTTTGTGGATGATCTCCAAAAATCGTTCCCGCGTGTAGCCACGGTGCATTCGCTTGAGCATCTCGTTGCTCCCGCTCTGCACCGGGATATGGGCGCTCTCACACAACTTCGGCAACCGGCCGTAGGCCTCGACTAAATCGTCGCCGTAGCCCTTCGGATGCGGCGAGGTGAATCGAATCCGTTCCAACCCATCAATCTCATGAACCGCCTCGATCAATTGCACAAAGGCGGACTTGCCGTCCTTGTCTCCAATCTCGCGGCGACCGTAACTCGTCACGATCTGCCCAAGCAGCGTGACCTCCTTCACGCCACGTTTCACAAGGTCACGGCATTCGCTGACAATATCCTCGATCGAGCGACTCCGCTCACGCCCGCGCGTGTACGGCACGATGCAAAAGGTACAAAACTGATTGCAGCCCTGCATGATGCTGACAAATGAAGTAACCGATTTTTTGTCACTCACCCCTTCGAGCAGATGCTCGCGAATGGTGGCCTCGCTGCCCTTCTCTTCCTCGGTGTCGACCACGTTTTCTGAGCGGCCGGCGAGCAGCGAATCAATATGGTCGACGGCTCGGTGAAATTTCTGTGTACCGACAACGAGATCCACATCGGGCAATTTGTCGATCAACTCCTTGCCTCGGCTCTGGGCCATGCAGCCCATGAAACCCAGCACGGCGTTTTTGTTCTTGGACCGAAGCTGGGAGGCGACGTGGCTCATTTTGCCAATGGCCTTCTGCTCGGCGGCATCGCGCACGCTGCAGGTGTTCAACAAAACGACGTCCGCCTTGAGCGGATCGCTCGCCATGCTGTAGCCCTTGGCCACCAATTGCGCCGCGACCGCTTCCGAATCGCGCTCGTTCATTTGGCAACCGTATGTCTTGATGAATACGCTCGGCATTCCAAAAAGGCCGGACACCCTATGCGTCCGGAGCGGTCAGTTCAATACTTGACCAGCGCCCTCACCGACGCGTCGCCCATTTTGGCCCGGCCATCGAGAAAACCCAACTCCACGAAAAAGACCGCCTCAACAACCCTCCCCCCGGCCTTGGCCACCAAACTGGCTGCCGCCGCTGCCGTTCCACCCGTTGCCAACAGGTCATCCACCAGCAACACTCGCTGCCCTTCCGCAACCGCATCCGTGTGGATCGCAACGGTGTTGCTGCCGTATTCCAGATCGTAACTTTCCTCGTAGGTTTGCCACGGCAACTTGCCTTTTTTTCGTATAGGAACGAAGCCAACCCCCAGCTCACGTGCCATTGCGGCACCGAAAATAAATCCACGTGCATCAATCCCGGCGACCACGTCAACCGTCTCCGCAGTGTGATCGCCAAGTAGGTGGCTTATGCTGCCGTCAAGCAACCAGGCATTCCCCAGCACCGGAGTAATATCCTTAAATTGTATCCCTTCCTGCGGAAAATCCGGCACGTTGCGGATCGCCGCCTCCAGTTCCTCCAGCGTGACGTCGGTCGAAGCCATGGCGCAGTCTCTCCGCTTGGCCAAGCGGCGTCGAGTCTATTGCGGGGCTTTTTCCAACTCGTCGATTTTATGACGCAGCTTGGCCAAGGCTGCGTTTTGCAACTGCCGCACACGCTCCCGCGTCACGCCAAACTGATGCCCAATCTCCTCAAGCGTCACCGTCTCATTGCCATCCAAGCCGAATCGCCGAGTCAAAATCTCCACCTCGCGATCCGGCAGCAACCGAATCAGCGCATGGAGCAATGTGCTCATATTATTGTCGACCAACTCGCGATCCGGGATCGTCGCTGCCTCATCTGGCACCAGTTCGCCCAGTTCGGTAATCGATTCCGCGCTCAACGGGGCGTCGAGCGACGACGGTCGCTTGGAGACACGTCGCATGAGGCTCACTTTTTTGGGCGACAACCCAAGCGCTTGGCCAAGCTCCGTGTCGGTCGGTTCGCGGCGCAATTCATCGAGTAATCGCATTCGTTCACGGCGCATTCGCGCGATCTTCTCGACCAAGTGCACCGGCAGGCGGATGGTTTTACCCTGATTAGCTAGGGCGCGCTTGATGCCCTGCTTGATCCACCACGAGCTGTACGTCGAGAGTTTGCCTCCCTTGTCGGGGTCAAACCGCTCAACCGCCTTCATGAGGCCAATATTGCCCTCGTTAATGAGGTCCGGCAGCGGCAGGCCAAGCCCCTCGTAGTCCAGCGCGATTTTCACGACCAAGCGCAGGTTCACATGGATCATCCGCAACCGCGCCTCGTCATCGCCCTGCCGGATGCGCTTGGCCAAGCGCACCTCCTCCTCCGGAGTGATGCGATCGAAGTGCCCAATTTCGCGAAAATAGATTTTCTCTGCAGTGTGCTCAGAAGCATCCCGGTGCACTTCCCCGGGGGCTTCCTCCGGACTAAGCGAGCGGGGCGGTGTCTCTGTTCCCAAATTCGGAATGACGACCTGGGGCGAACGGGGAACCGTCGCGTCGGCAGACTGGAACGGTATGGACGCCGGGGTGATCCCTCGACGGACATGCCCATTGCCGGCTTTTACCCTGGCAGGCCGTTTTGTGGGCTTGGCCATGTATGGAGTCTTCTCCTGTCAAAGCAAGCGCGCAAGAAAAAAACGAAATCTCTTGTCAGCGCTTTCTCTATCGTGGAATCTTGGACATGGCGGCAGAGCAAAACGCACAGGCACTTGATTCAGCCTTCTACCAGTCGGCGGACACCTTTTTTTCCGGGCAAGCCGGAACCGCGCTGACCTACGACGACCTCACCCTCGCCACACTTTACTCGGATATTTTGCCCCGCAACGCCTCGCTCGACACTGACTTGGCGGAGGGGTTGACGCTGCACATCCCCATGGTCTCGGCCGATATGGACACTGTCACCGAGTCGCGCATGGCGATTGGCATGGCCCTGAACGGCGGGCTGGGCCTGATCCATTACAACATGGCGGAGAAGCAGCAACTCAAGGAAGTCAGCCGTGTCAAAAATCACATTCACGGGTTGATTCAGGAGCCGATCACGGTTGCCCCCGATCAAACCGTGGGCGAGGTGCTCGAACGGATTGACGCCAAGAGCTACTCCTTCAGCACCTTCCCGGTGGTGGACAACAACCAAAAATTAGTCGGCCTGCTCTCCGGAAATGTCATCAAGCCAAGGTACGCCTCGAAACCGATCACCGATGCACTCGTCCCCCGCGATCAAGCGCCCCGTCCGCTGTGCGCGGGGTGGAGACTGCTGCGCCACAGAGCAGCCGGAATTTTTCGTCACGGGCCGGGCGAAACTGTGCCTGTTTCTCAAGGGTGATTCGCTCAATGTCACTCAGGGTGAAAAGACCTCGCAGGCGATCGTCCGAATCCACCACCAACAGTTTGTTGATGCCGGGATGCTCGGTGAAAAACTGGGCGGCGATCGCGATGGGGGCGGCGCCCAGTTCCTTTTCCTGAATTGTCTGAACCTGATCGCGGGGGACGAGTGCATCGGTGATCGGTTTCGAGGCGTACCTTGGCTTG
>JAPPPH010000292.1 GCA_028817635.1 Verrucomicrobiales bacterium
AAAAAGCGACTGGGGGTAAACTTATGCCTCTGAAAACCGGGTGTCAACCCCTCCGAGTAAGTTATTTTTGCTAAGTTTTGACCGGTTCTTTTCGGGTGCACAGGGTGCGTTTGCCATCACTTGGCCAAGCGCTTGGCCAAGCGGGTTAGGGAGGGTTTGACTGGGGAGGCACTTTTGGCCACGTTGGCTGGGACGATTTATGACGATACCGGGAAAACCAAGCGACCCTCAAAACCCACTCGGCGACCTCGAGGAGTGGGACGATTTCGTGAAGGAGCGGTATCCTGAGCCGGCGGACAAGCAGGCGCTCGTCGGTACCAACCCGGAAAAGACCAAGGAGCAGTTCCGCGACTACGAGGCGGAGGCGCGCTCGTCGGTGCGGGAGTTTTACCGGCTGAATCACCGCGGGCAGACGCTCGATTTCGTCCGCCAGAAACGGGACGAGTACCTCAGCTTGAGCCAGCGAGAAATGGGTGTGTGGGAGGCGGCGGAATTCCTCAACACACTGATTGATGACAGCGACCCGGACACCGACCTGTCGCAATTGGCCCATCTGCTGCAGACCTCCGAGCAGATTCGTAACGATGGTCATCCCCGATGGTTTGTCCTCGCCGGGTTCGTGCATGATCTTGGCAAGGTGCTGTGCCTGTTTGGCGAGCCGCAATGGGCGGTGGTCGGTGACACGTTCCCGGTCGGCTGCGCCTACTCGGACAAGATTGTCTTCCCCGAGTTTTTTGAAACCAATCCGGACAAGCAAACCACCGAACTGCAGACGCCGCTTGGCATTTACGAGGAGGGCTGCGGCCTCGACAAGGTCATGCTCTCGTGGGGACACGACGAGTATATTTACCACGTCACCAAGAATCACCTCCCGGTCGAGGCGCAGTACATGCTGCGTTACCACTCGTTTTATCCGTGGCACCGAGAGGGTGAGTACCGGCAACTGACCAACGCGCAGGATCGCGAGATGCTTAAGTGGGTGCTCGAGTTCAACCGTTACGACCTCTACACCAAGAGCCACGAGCCCCCCGACGTCGAGGCCCTCAAGCCGTACTACGAGGATTTGATCGCCGAGTTTTTCCCGGCCAAGCTCCGCTGGTGAGCAAAAAGGATCACAAGGTCGCGGTGTTGATGGAGGGCATCGAGGCCGGCGAACACGACCCGCACCTCGTCGGCTACCTGCGCTGCTTCAATTCGGAGCAATTCTACGAGGCACATGATGTACTCGAGGCGTTATGGCTCAAGGATCGCAAGGGGCCGGACGGAGATTTTTTCAAGGGGCTGATTCAGTTCGCTGGATCGTTTGTCCACCTTCAAAAAAAGCGCCTGCGACCTGCGCGGGTGTTGTTTTTGCGAAGCACCACCTATCTGCAAAAGTACCCTTCGCCGCATTATGCGTTGGATGTCGAGGGCATTATTGGATTAGCCAGACACTGGGCTGAAGTCACCCGGGAAGTGAAATCTGAATTGGAGATTTTCTCCGCTCACAAGCCCCCCCAAATCAACTTCCACCAGAGGCTTTCAAGTTAGTTCATCAATCGCCTCGTTCGGCGCAGACTGAAGGATCAAGCCTTTGCCTGCATTTGCCGTTCATTCCGGGGCGACCGTTCACACCCCGGTTGGCCCAAACTTTTTGCGAATCTCCTTGGACTTGTATCGGGAAGTGATCAGTATGGGGAAGTGCCTGTTCCATCAAGGCAACACCGTTCATGGATGATTCGGCGATACAACTGACTCGCGAGACGTTCGGGAATATTCCGCCATCGTCTGTGGTGGCGTTTTACATCATGGCCGTGGTGTCGATGTTGGTGTTCTGCTGGGGTGTGTGGCGTCGCTGGAAACTGTGGCAGCAGGGCAGGCCGATCTCGTTTCGCCAAATCTTGACCGGCAATTTTCAACGGCTGAAACCGCGACTCGGCCGGCTGTTCAAGGAGGGGCTCGGACAAAAACGGGTGCGCGGCCGTGGCCTTGCCAGTTGGGCGCACATCATGATGTTCGCCGGGTTCATGATGCTGTTTCTCGGCACGACGCTGCTGGAGATCGACCACCTCGCGGCCAAAATTTCCGAGCGGTTTAGTTTTCATCACGGCTGGTATTATGTTGTGTACGAGGCGACGCTGGATGTGTTCGGCCTGCTGTTCATCGTGGGGATTTGCCTGTTCGCGTGGCGGCGGATGCGGCGGCCGAACAGCATCGGTCATCGGTCGAGCGACTGGACGGCGCTCTACCTGTTTTTTGCCATCGGCGTGACCGGCTACCTCGTGGAGGGACTGCGCATCGTGTGGGACAAACCGGAGGGGCTGGCGCTGTGGTGTTCGCCGGTGGGCGCCTGCCTGGCCAAGCTCTTTGGCGGTATGAGCGAGTCGACGAGTCGCTCCGCCCATCTGGCCGTGTGGTGGATTCATGCCGCGATGAGTTTCGGATTTTTCGCGATGATCCCGTTCACGCGCCTGCTGCATTTCATCACCGGCCCGATGAACCTGTTTTTGGCCACGCCAACGCTTGGCCAGTTGAAGCCGATCTCGATCGAGGAGGTCGAGGAAACCGGCGTGGTCGGCGTCTCGGAAATTTCGCACCTCGACCGTCAGCAGTTGTTGAGTCTCGATTCCTGCATGGAGTGCGGCCGCTGCGAGGAGGCCTGTCCGGCATACGCTTCAGGCAAACCGCTTTCGCCCAAGGGCGTCGTGCAGGACATGAAGGCGTTGATGGAGGCCACGGCGCTTGGCCAAGCGCCGGCGATGCACGGGGGAGTGATTCAAGCTGAGACGGTTTGGTCGTGCACCTCGTGCAACGCATGTGTGACCGCCTGCCCGGTGCGGGTCGATCCGCTTGGCCTGTTGTTCGATCTCCGCCGGGACCGCGCCGCCGAGGGTGCTCTGGCTGGGTCTGCCGCCAACTCCATGCGCCAGATGCAGACCAAGGGCAACCCGTGGGGCTTCCCGCAGGCCGAGCGCTTGGCTTGGGCCGACGGTCTCGATGTGCCGTTGGCCAGCGACAACCCCGGCTTCGAGGTGCTGTGGTGGGTCGGCTGCGCCGGGTCGTTCGATCGTCGTGCGCAAAAGGTCACCCGCGCCATCGCCAAGCTGTTGATCAAGGCCGACGTCAACTTCGCCGTGCTCGGCCCGAACGAATGCTGCACCGGCGACTCGGCGCGGCGGCTGGGCGACGAGTTTTTGTTTCAGGAACTGGCCGAGACAAACCATGCGACTCTCAAGCAGCACGGTGCCCGAAAAATTCTCACCCAATGCCCGCACTGCCTCAACTCGTTGACGCACGATTACCCGCAATTCGGCGACTCGTTCGAGGTGACGCATCACACCGAGTTTCTGCAGCAACTGATCGACGAAGGCAAACTGACCGCGCCAGCGGAGAACGGCTCGGTGACCTATCACGACCCGTGCTACCTCGCGCGTGTCAACGGTGTGCATCAGTCACCGCGCGACCTGCTCGGTAACAGCGTCAGTGAGATGGAAAATCGCCGTGAAAAAACATTCTGCTGCGGCGCCGGTGGCGGGCGGATGTGGATGGAGGAGGAGGCCGATCAACGGGTGTCTGTGCTGCGTGCGAAAGAGGCGGTCGCGACCGGCGCCGAGACGGTCGCCGTTGGCTGTCCGTTCTGCCTGACGATGATGACCGACGGCGTGAAGTCGTGCGGCTCCGGCGCAGAGGTCGAGGATGTCGCCGAGAACTTGGCCAAGCGGCTGGGCCTATAACGAGTTTATCTGATGGACGCCTCGGACAGCTTCCGCGAGCGGGCACTGCGATGGCTGCCCGGCGGTTCCAATGGCGAATACGGCATCCCGGAGGGGGACGCGCCGGTAATCGATCGCGGCGCCGGTTGCCGTGTCTGGGACACCGCCGGTCGCGAGTATCTCGACATGACCATGGCGTGGGGCGCGGCGCTTGTCGGACATGCTCACCCGAAAGTGCTCGAGGCGGCCAACGCGGCCGCTGCGAGGGGCGCCAACTTTGCCGCCGTCACGCGCCCGATGGTGGAACTGGCCGAACGCATCGCTGACCTCAGCCCGTGCGTCGAGCGGATCCGGTTTGTCGCCAGCGGCACCGAGGCGACGATGCTGTGCCTGCGCACAGCGCGGGCGACGACCGGGCGGCCAAAGATTTTGAAATTCGAGGGCGCGTACCACGGGCAACATCCGGAGGGCATCGCGAGCCTCGTTGGCAACGATCCTCCCGAGTGGCCGCAGTCCGACCTGTCCGGCACCGGCGCGCCGTGGGTCGAGCGCGATGTGCTGGTTGCGCCGTACAACGACCTCGCGGCGACGGAGCAAATTCTCGACGACCACGGCGCCGAGTTGGCCGCCGTGATCGTCGAGCCGCTGCACCGTTGCATCCCACCGGTCGACGGATTTTTGCAGGGCCTGCGCGAGGCCACGAGTCGGCACGGCATCGTGCTGGTGTTCGACGAAGTGGTCACCGGCTTCCGATTGGCCCTCGGCGGTGCGCAGGAATATTACGGCGTGTCGCCCGACCTCGTCGCCTACGGCAAGGGGCTGGGTGGCGGCTTCCCGATCGGTGCCTACGGCGGGCGGGCGGAGATCATGGAGGCTGTGAACGAGCAGCGGTTGCCCGGGCCGAACTACGCCTGGTCCGCCTCGACCACCGGCGGCAACCCGGTCTCCTCGGCGGCGGCGCTGGCAGCGATCGACGTCTTCAGCGAACCGGGCGTCTACGACCGGCTACACTCGCTCGGCAAACAACTGCGAACCGCGCTTGGCCAAGCGCGTGGCCAAGCGGACGAAACGGCACAGGTGCGGGGCGCTGGGCCGTTGGCGCAAGCGGCGGTCCGCGCCCGGCCGGTGCACCGCCACCGCGCCGGGCTCTCCGCCGACCGACAACGCGGCCGCGCCGTCATGCTGGAGTTGCTCCGACTCGGAGTATTCCTCAATCCAATGGGCACCAAGCTCTACATCTCCCTCGCGCACAGCGAAAACGAGATCGAAGAACTAACCACCCACTTCGCCGCCGCTTTACAGGCTACGCGCCGGTAACCCGCATAAAACCGGGGTTGGATCATTTCGATTGAAGTTGCAATCCGTACGGCAAAGCGCACATCATCCGTCTACGTGGCAGAGTAGTTTTCCTGTGTTTGATTAATGAGGAAACGAATTTATACTGACACATTCGTCATCGGCGGTTGTCTTGATTCGGAGTTCGAAAGCGGCTCCAGCGCTCTTCTTGCCACGTTTAATGAAGGGTCGAATATCTTGGTGGTGTCTGATTTGACGCTTGTCGAGTTGGAAAATGCGCCGCCTTCTGTCCGGGAAATCCTGCAGAATGTGCCGGTGGAATACGTTGAATTTGTAGAATTTTCGGAAGAGGCAAGTCGCCTCGCCGACTCGTACATGGCTGAAGGTGTAATCACTCGAAAGAGCCGTGTGGACGCGCAACATATTGCCATCGCCACGATGAATCATGTTGATGTGCTGGTCAGTTGGAACTTCAAGCACATCGTTAATCTGGATCGGATTCATGGATACAACTCGGTCAACCTAAAGCTGGGTTATCCGATGATCGAAATCAGAACACCAACGGAAGTCTTAAACTATGAAAATTGAAGCAGTGAAATTGATGAGGGATCTCAGAAGCCAGATTTCATCGGACACTGAGGGGATGCAGTGGGATGAAAAGAGGAAGTATCTGGATGAAAACCTCAAATCGTTTCGATTTTTAACTGAAAACCGAACCGAAAAAAAAGCGCGTCACGTTGTGCAGGCGCGATAGTTTTTGGGTCGATATTGCTACACCTCGTTGATTACCCGAACGGCCTGATCACGCCTTGAGGCGGTTGCCCTTGGGGTCGTGTATGGGGAGGGAGACTTTGGCCGGGATGCGGTTCCCGAACAGCTCGATCTCCACTTCGGTTCCCGGCTTTGCCAAGGGCAGCGGCAGGTAGGCGTAGGCGATGGATCGGTCGATCGTGTGGGCGTGGCCGGCGCTGCGCAACCGTGAGACGATCTCGCCATCATGCCAGACGGACTCCGCGCCATAGGCGGGAAATTCGTTGCCCTCGAGCACGACGGTTCGCAGCCGTGTTTGCAGCCCCTCTTCCTTGCGCTTGGCCAAGGCGTCGCGGCCAATGAAATCGCCCTTGGTCATGTCGGCGCAAAAGCCCAGCCCGGCCTCGAGCAGATTGTCCGCCGGGGTCATGTCGGTGCTCCAGTAGACGTAGCCTTTCTCGAGGCGCAGTGAGTCGAGTGCCTTGTAGCCGGCGGGGCGGATGCCTTGCGCTTGGCCAAGCTCGAGCAGCGCGTCCCATACGGCGCCGGCATCGTCGTTGGAGAGATACAATTCCCAGCCCAGTTCGCCGATGTAGCTGACGCGCTGCGCCCAGGCCGGTTTGCCGGCGACGGTGATCTGCCGCGCGGTGAGGTAGGGGAACGTGTCGTTGTCGAGGCCGTCATCGGTCGCTTGGCCAAGCGCGTCGCGCGCGGCCGGCCCCCACAGGCCGATGCAGGCCAATTCGTCGGTCACGTCCCGCAACTCAACCGAGCCGTCAGTCGGCGCGTGCGCACGAACCCACTCGAGATCGTTCGAGAGAAACGACGTGCCGGTGATGATGCGGAACCGGTCGTCGGCCAGTCGGCAAACGGTTAGGTCACTCTCGACGCCGCCCCGTGCGTTGAGGAATTGCGTGTAGACGAGGGAGCCGTTGGGGCGGTCGATGTTGTTGCAGGCGACGCGTTGCAGCACGCCAAGCGCGCCGGGGCCGCTGACCTCGAATTTGCCGAACGATGTCATGTCGAACAACGCGGCGCGCTCGCGGGCGGCGAGGCATTCCTCGCGGATCAGGTCGTGATACGGCGCGCGGCCCCAGCCCCAGTTGTGCTGGTCGTCCGCCGCCTGTCGGGACGGTTCGCCGGGCCGGAAAAAGTTGACGCGTTCCCAGCCGTTTTTCTCGCCGAACTCCGCGCCGAGGCCGGCGAGCCGGTCGTAGAGAGGGCTCTTCCGCTGGTTGCGCGCCCAGAGGGTTTCGTCGGCCGGGAAATGCTGGTGGTAGTAATAGTGGTACACCTCGCGCGCCTTCTCGGCGACGAAGCCGGTGTCGCCGTAGTTCGTACCGAAGCGGCGGATGTTCATCTCGTGCAGGTCGAGCGACGGCTCGCCATCGATGATCCACTCGGCCATCACCTTGCCGACGCCGCCCGCCCCGGCGATGCCGTTGAGCGACATGCCGGCCGCAACAAAAAAACCGGGCACGCCCGGCACGGGGCCAAGGCAGTATTGGCCGTCCGGCGTGACGGCGTCCGGGCCGTTGATGAGCTTGATGACCTCGGCGCGTTCGATCAACGGGATGCGCCGGAGCGCCCCCTCCATCACCGGCTCGAACAGTTCCCAATCTTCCGGCAGTAGTTGCTGGGTGAAGTCCCACGCGACGCCGTCGGCGGCCCATGTTTTTGGCTCCAGCTCAAAGCCGCCGACGAGGAAGCCGCCGACCTCCTCGCGAAAATAAAACAGGTTGTCCGGGTCGCGCACGACCGGTGTCTGCTCCGGCAACTTGTGGCCGGGGATGTGTCGTGTGGTGACGTACTGGTGCATCATCGGCACCATTGGCGTGAGGGCGCCGACCATGGCGGAGAGTCGCGGCGCCCATTGGCCGGCGGCGTTGATGACGATCGCCGTCTGCACGGTGCCTTTGTTGGTCTCGACATGGGTGACCGCACCGGAGCCGTCGGTAGTGATGCCGGTGACGCGGCAGTTCGTCTCGATGACGACACCCAGTTCGCGGGCGCGCTTGGCGAACTCGAGCGTGATGCCGTTGGGATCCATCCAGCCGTCGTCGGGAATGTGCACCGCACCCACGATGCCGTCCGGGTTGATGAACGGCACGATGTCGAGTGCCTCCTTGGCGGAGATGGTGCCGACGTCGAGGCCGATCCCGCGCGCGCGGCTGACCTGCCGCTGCAACGCCTTGAGCCGATCCGGGCTGGAGGCCAGGCGCAGGCTGCCGACCTTGTGCCAGCCGATGCCGTTGGCGCCCTCGGCCTTGAATTGGTCGTACAGTCCGATGCTGTAGTTCATCAACTGCATCAGTGCGGGCGAGGTGCGGAACTGGCTGACGAGGCCGACGGAGTGGAAGGTGGTGCCGCTGGTCAGTTCGCCCTTCTCGAGCAGCAACACATCGGTCCAGCCGCGCTTGGCCAAGTGCCACGCGATACTGCAGCCGGTGATGCCGCCGCCGATGATGACGACCTTCGCTTGATCCTTCATGGCGGCGCACCTTGGCCAAGCGGGGGAAGGGCGGCAATAGCTATTATTGGTGGCGATGTGGGAGCTTGCGCTTGGCCAAGCGGCTCGGCACGCTGCGTCCACCCGATGCCAGTAGAAACTTCAAAGGAGCCGAAGAGCCGTATCCAATCTTGGCTCGAGACCGCGCCCCCACGCTGGTTCGTTGCCTACGCAGTGTTGGCAGCGTTCGCGACCTACTTTTGCATGTACGCCTTTCGCAAGCCGTTCGCGGCGGCGAAATACGAGGGGCTGGCGTTCTTCGACACGGAGGTGGATTTCAAAACGATTCTGGTGATCAGCCAGATCATCGGCTACGCGCTCTCGAAGTATGTCGGCATAAAGGTCTGCTCGGAAATCTCGCGGAATAATCTGGCCCGGTTTCTCGTGGGGCTGATTCTGTTTGCTGAGTTTGCCCTGTTACTGTTCGGCCTCGTGCCGGAACAGTTCAAGGTGGTGGCGATATTTTTGAACGGCATTCCACTGGGGATGGTGTGGGGATCGGTGTCGCGCTATCTCGAGGGGCGCCGCGCGACGGAGGTGATGTTTGCTGGTCTGAGTTGCTCTTACATCGTGTCGAGCAGCTCGGTGAAGGCGTTCGGCACTTGGTTGATGGATCGTGGCATCGACCAGTTTTGGATGCCGGTGATCGCGGGCGCGTGCTTCCTGCCGTTTTTCATCATGGCAGTTTATTTGTTGAACCAGCTACCGCAGCCGAGTGCGGCGGATATTGCCGACCGCAGCAAGCGCAGCGTGATGAACTCGAGCGAACGCTGGAAATTTTTCCGCACCTTCCTCCCGGCGATGCTGATGCTGTTACTCGTTTATTTTTTCCTCACCGCCTACCGGGATTTTCGTGACACGTACACGCCGGAGATTTTCAAGGCGCTGGGCTATGACACCAAGCCGGAGCTGTTCATCAAGGCGGATTGGCCGGTGGCGTTCGCGGTGATGGCGGCGCTGGCCGGGCTGAACCTGTTTCGGGACCACCGCCGGGGTTTGATCGCCGTGTTCGCCGTCATGCTGCTGGGCATCATTCTGATGGGGGGGGCGACACTGCTGCACGACTTCAAAATGATCAGCGGCCTGTGGTGGATGATCCTCGTCGGCATGGGAGCCTATCTTGCCTACGTGCCGTACGGCGCGGTGTTGTTCGAGCGGGTGATCGCTTCGACAAAGGTCGCCGGCACGGCGGTGTTCGCAATCTACCTGCACGACGCAATCGGCTACACCGGCTCAATCACCGTCCAGCTTTACAAGGACCTCGGGCAGGGTGAACTGGATTACCACCAGTTCCTGCGCGGGTTCACCTGGCTGCTGTGCGGGCTGGGGCTGGTCTGCTTCGTGGCCAGTTGCATTTATTTCACGGCCAAACACAAGCCGACCGCCGAAGGAGAAGAAGGGGAGGCCAGTCGTAAGCCTGCCGGTTGACAAACCGGATGGTACTCCCGACAGGATTCGAACCTGTGACACGCGGTTTAGGAACCCTCGTGGATATTCTAAAATTAGTTTATTTTGGCAAATTTCAATTTTAGTCAAAATCTACGGCTCCAAAACTTAGGAAACAGGGCGGTAATTTGACACCGAATTGACACCTATAATATGACGCTTTTCATATGCTAAAAAAGCGTCCGGCCGGGGCATAAATCTAATTTTTATATTTGGCCGGATTTGGCAGTGAGCTTTCGGCGCTTTATTTTCTTTCAGGATTCAATTTTGTCGTATCGCCAAAAAGTTCAATTTGATTTTTGTACTTATAATCACCATTTAGTGACGCCCTGACTCCACAGCAATCTTCACAATCGACGTCCTTAAAAGTAATCTTTTTTTCTATTGATAATTCAATTTTAAGTTCACATTTGCTGCCATTAGAAAAACTTTTATGAATTAACACATTACTAGATTTACTAGGCAAAGCTA
>JAPPPH010000275.1 GCA_028817635.1 Verrucomicrobiales bacterium
GTACCCCCTGATTGAAACGCCGGTGCGCGATGGCCCACGTCCATGGCGTCATGATGATCATACCGAGTCGGCTCGCCTCGAGAATCTCGCCCTTGACCCCGAGCAGGTTGCCCGCGAGAAAATCGAACATTGGGGTGACGGCGATCAGCAGGTGCAACGCCGAAAGACCGCCACCGGAAATCATCATAAATTTCCACAGGCGCCGGTACGAGGTGAGGTCGCGGCTGAGTTTTGTGCTGGCGGTGAGGAGCATGATGATCGGCGCCTCGATGAGCAGCGAGAGTGGAAACACCACGCCGCCATAAGCGCCGAGGTTGATTTCGGGATTGGCCAGACGCGCGACCACGGCGCTCAGGAGCGGCAGTTCGATACCCATCATCAGCCAGCTCAACGCCAGCGGGAACCACGTTTTCCACACGTCCCGGCTGGTGACCGGTTGGGTTGTGTCGCCCTCAGTTTGCACTGGAGTTTGTGGAGATGCCGGCAATGAACCGGTTGGGTGGTAGTAAGTTTCTCACTATCAGTAATCTAAGCCTTGACTGCCGGGGCAGGGGGTGCAGTATCTCTCAGTGGCGGGGCCGGGGGAATTCCCGGGTCGCCAATCCATACGGCAAACAGCGATTTAGTACGATGCAAATCAACCCAGCAGTCAACCAAGCCATCAATAAACAGATCGGGATGGAGTTTGGTGCCTATCTACAGTACCTCACAATTTCAACGCATTTCGACGTGGAAGGCCTCTCGGAGTTGGCGGCGTTTTTTAAGGCGCAGGCCGAGGACGAGCGCGACCATGCCGAGCGGTTCATCAATCACGTCGTGGCGTTCAATGGCAAGCTGGAGATCCCCACCATCGACGCGCCGGCGAGCAACGTGAAAACTGTCGAGGAAGCCGCACAACTCTCGCTCGATTGGGAGATGAAAGTAACTGAAGAGATCAACGGCCTTTTAAAACTGGCCGGCGAGCAGGGCGATCACATCACCGAGAATTTCCTGAGTTGGTTCCTCGACGAGCAGCTCGAGGAACTGTCCACCATGAACAAACTCTTGAAAGTGGCCAAGCGCGCGGGTGCCAACGAACTGGCTGTGGACGAATTCATGGCGCGACATCGTGGGCAACAATCCAACAACACAAATGCAGACGGTTGACGCTGTTGACTCTCCGGTCGGGACGGTTCCAATTCGGCTGGTGTTATTCGACATCGACGGCACGCTGGTGAGCACCGGCGGCGCCGGGGTCAAGGCATTCGGCGAGGCATTCGAGGCCGCGTTCGGTATCCCCAACGCGACCGAGAAAATTAAGTTCGCCGGGCGCACCGACTACTCGCTGTTTCGCGAGTTGTGCCAATGGAACGAGGTCGAGTTTTCGGTCGCCCACCGCGATCTGTTTTTCGAAAACTACCTGCGGCTGGTCGACAATCATTTGCAAGCCAACGAGGGCGGGCCATTCCCCGGAGTGTTGCAGATGCTCGACGACTTGGCAGCGTTGCCGGATGCACCGGCGATTGGCCTGCTCACCGGTAATATTGAGGAGGGGGCCAAGCGCAAGCTGGGCACCTACGGCCTTTGGGATCGATTTGCCTTTGGGGGGTTTGCCAACGACAACGAAGATCGAAACTTGATCGCCGCTGCGGCCAAGGCTAAGGGGAGCGAGTATTTGGAACGACCATTGGAGGGGAGCGAGATTGTGGTCATTGGGGATACGCCCAAGGACGTGGCCTGCGGCAAATACATCGAGGCACGAACCCTCGGTGTGGCTACCGGCGGCGCATCGCTCGAGGAACTCGTGGCGTGCACGCCCGATTGGGCAGTGCCCGATCTCACCCATCTGGGTGCGGCTGAGATTTGCGGTCGCTGACCGCGCTTGGCCAAGTTTTTGCCGTGCGGCTTTACCCGGCCGGTATCCGTCGGTAGTCTTCGCGCTTCCTGCCGTTTCGATGAAAAAGCCACTGTTGTCCGTCGCCTGCCTAGTTGCGCTTGGCCAAGCGCTGGCCGGGCCGTTTACGCCAAGCGAATCACTCGGGAAATTCGAGATATTCGATGATCTCGAAATCGACCAACTCCTCGCCGAGCCGCTGGTTAAGCAGCCGGTTTTTTTGAACTTCGACGAGCGGGGCCGCATGTGGGTCGTGCAGTATCAACAGTACCCACACCCTGCCGGCTTAAAAATGACGAGCCGCGACAACTACTGGCGGGCGGTCTATGACAAGGTGCCCCCGCCCCCGCCCAACCACATTCGCGGACGCGACAAGATCACCATTCACGAGGACACCGACGGTGACGGGGTGTACGACCGGCACAAGACGTTCGTCGACGGACTCAACATCGCGACCTCGCTGGCTCACGGCCGCGGCGGGGTCTGGGTGTTGAATCCGCCGTACCTTCTGTTTTACGCGGACAAAAATCGGGACGACATTCCGGACGGTGATCCGGTTGTGCACTTGGCTGGGTTCGGGCTGGAGGACACACACTCGGTGGTCAACAGTCTGCGCTGGGGTCCGGACGGCTGGCTATACGCCGCACAGGGCAGCACGGTGACGGCCAAGGTGACCCGGCCCGGTTTTGACGAGAACGAGATTTTTTCCATGGGCCAAAACATATGGCGCTACCACCCGGAGACACGTCGATATGAGGTGTTCGCGGAGGGCGGCGGCAACGCCTTCGGTGTGGAGTTTGATGCGCAGGGCCGGGTCTACTCCGGGCATAACGGCGGCGACACCCGGGGCTTTCACTACGTGCAGGGCGGCTACTTGCGGAAGGGTTTCAGCAAGCACGGGCCGCTGAGCAACCCGTATGCATTCGGATACTTCAACGCCATGCCGCATAACAAGGTGCCGCGCTTCACGCACAACTTCATCGTCTACGAGGGGGGCAGTTTGCCCGGGCGATACTTGGGCCGCATCCTCGGTGTCGAACCGATTCAAGGCAGGGTGGTGTTGGCCGATAGAACGGCAATTGGGTCGTCATTCAAAACGCAGGACACCGGTCACCCAATCAAGACAAGCGACCGGTGGTTTAGGCCGGTGGATATCAAAGCCGGGCCGGACGGAGCGGTGTACGTTTGCGATTGGTACGACTCTCAGGTGAACCACTACCGAAATCATGAGGGTAAGATTGATCCGCAGAATGGCCGCGTGTACCGGCTCCGAGCGAAGGGGGCGGTGAAGGTGAAGTCGTTCGACTTGGCCAAGCGCACCACGTCGGAACTTATCGCGCTGCTCCAGCACAAGGACAAATGGCATCGGCAGACAGCGCTGCGCCTGCTGGGCGACCGGAAGGATGTTTCAGCACTGCCGAAGTTGAAAAAGATGTTGGCTGAGTCACTTGGCCAAGCGGCACTTGAGGCGCTCTGGGCGGTGAATTTAAGCGGTGGGTTCACGCCTGATTTTGCCTCAGGCGCGCTCGACCACGCAGACCCGTACGTACGGCTTTGGACGGTACGAATGCTGGGCGACGAACGCCTGCTGACGGAGCCCTTGGCCAAGCGCCTGACCCGCTTGGCCAAGCGCGCGCCGCACGTCGAGGTGCGCAGTCAACTCGCAGCAACGGCCAAGCGCCTGCCAACGCCTCAAGCTCTTCCAATCGTCCGCGCCCTGATGGAGCACGACAATGATGCGGGCGATATTTATCAGCCGTTTATGGTCTGGTGGGCGCTCGAATCAAAGGTGGAGCAGGATGCAGAGAAGGTGCTCGAGCTGTTTGAGGAAAAGTCGGTTTGGCAAAAATCGTTGGCGCGTCAGCACTTGCTTAGCAGGCTCATCCGTCGCTTTGCCAAGGCCGGAACGCGGACAGATTTGTTGAATGGAGCGCGCTTGTTTGAGATGGCCCCTAACGCTGAGTCTGCGGGAATCCTAATAGGCGGATTCGAGCAGGCCTACAAGGGGCGCTCGATGGCGGCATTGCCTGATCGCCTGATGGCGGCCATGGCCAAGCACGGTGGAGGATCGGTGGCGCTCGAACTCCGGCGCGGGGAGGCCAAGGCAGTGGAGGAGGCGTTGCGGGTGGTCGCTGATGTGAAGGCCGAGAAACTACTCCGCCTACAGTACACGGAAATTCTTGGAGAGGCACCTAACCCGAAAGCAATTCCGGTGCTGTTGAATATCGTGAAAAACGAACCGGGAAGCGACCTCAAGCGAGCGGCTTTGGGCGCTCTCAAGCCGTACGGGGACGAACGGATAGCGAGTGAATCGATCGCGGTCTACCCGCAGTTACCGAGCGACTTGCGGCAGGTGGCGGGGACTCTGCTCGCTGGAAGGGCTGCATTCGCTGCAGCGTTCGTGAAGGCAGTGGAGGTGGGAGAGATTTCGGCTGCGTTGGTTTCGCCGGAAGTGATCAGTCTTCTCAAGACTCATTCGGAACCCACATTTTCCAGAAGGGTGAACACAATTTTTTCGAGCGCAGAAACGGACTCGGCCAAATTGGAAAAAGAGATCACCCGACTCGCGCGATTAGTGGAAAAGAAAACCGGCAGCCCATACGCCGGAAAGAAACTTTTCAACACAAGTTGTGCGGCCTGCCACAAACTATTCGAGCAGGGGGGGTATATCGGGCCGGACCTGAGCACCTACCAACGCGACGATATCGACACCATGTTGTTGAACATCGTCAATCCCAGCGCCGAAATCCGTGAGGGGTACGAAAACTTTTTGCTGACCACGAAAGATGGACGGACGGTGGTCGGCTTTTTGGTTGAGCAGGACAATCGAACCGTGGTTTTGCGGGGGCTGGACGGGCAGGATATCTCATTGGAGCGCAAAGATATAAAGACGATGAAAGCCCAGGGAGTTTCGCTCATGCCGGCGGGACTTCTGACCGGTTATACTGACGATCAAATTCGTGATCTGATGGCCTATTTGCGTAGCACGCAGCCACTGAATAATTAGGGCAAAGCTGTCCGACACGATCTTTTTTTCGGACATCAGAAAAAAAATCTAAAGAGAACCCACTCCACGCCGATACTTCATACAGTTGTGTGAGGAATGAGTCCTCGAACGGTCTGACATGGCCGATACTAAACCATGTTCAACGGCACGGATGCCGTTGCCTAACCTATCAAAGACGAAAGGAATTGTCTTATGGTTATCAATACTAACATCGCGGCTACCGCCGCATCCCGCAATCTTGCGGCTTCATCGGATCGTCTCACCCAATCTCTGGCCCGTTTATCCTCGGGTTCAAAGATTACATCACCGGAAGACGACGCAGCAGGTCTGGCTCAGGTTATTCGATTTGAGGCTCAGATGAACCGAAACAGCGCTGTCCGCGCCAACTTGGGCAACGCAGTTTCTTTCTCACAAACCCAGGACGGCTTTCTGCAAAAGGTGCAGGTCGCGCTGGACCGGATGAGTGAGTTGTCTGTCCTGTCACAGGACGTCACCAAGACGAACACCGACCGCTCGAACTACTCTGTTGAGTTCACCCAGTTGCAGAACTACATCAGCGACATTGGGACTAAGAGTTTCAACGGTGTGACTCTGTTCCGTTCTTCTGGCGAGGCAGTGACGATCGACAGTGACGCCGCTAAGTTCACCATGAACGCGGTGGACATGACCTCGAGCACAGCGACGACCGGTTTGGCTCGGATCTACAACTCGAGCACATCGGCGATCACCACCACGACCAGTGCGGCCTCGGCGTTGAGCAATATCCAGACGTCGATCCAGAATCTGGCGGACATGCGAGCCAAGGTGGGCGCAAACATTCAGCGTTTGAACCTGACCGATCAGGCTGTGAACATCCTGAACGAAAACCTGTCGGCTGCGAACAGCCGAATCAAGGACGTGGATGTAGCGAACGAGAGCACGGCATATGCCCGCGCAAACATCCTTGTCCAGAGCGGTACAGCGATGTTGACACAGGCGAACGTTTTGCCGCAGTCGGCTCTTCGATTGATCGGGTAAGAATTGGGGCTAAAGCTACCTCCCGAAAGGGAGACATGAGGCCCGATCCTCATGCAGCAAAGGGCAGCACTTCGGTGCTGCCCTTTTGGCTGTATGAAAGAGTAAGTCGGTCTCCCGATTTGGGGGGCATTGCTAGTTTGCCCGATGTGTGCAGCTTAGGTTGGACTTGTCTACCTAATGGGGGAGACCGACTTGAAGATCGCACCGCCGAAACAGGAGGTGTTTCAGCTCCGCGAAAGGATGTTCAGGGATCCAAGGCAGAGGGGTCCAAGCTCCGCATGTCATGATCCTCGTGCAGATTCACTGAACAGGAACCCTGAACAAATCAACATCACAGGGCCGTTGCCGAGACAAAGTCCCTGTGTCTAATCAAAGAACGCAATGAATTGCCCTCCTCAGAAGACAAAACCGGGCAGCTACTGAGCAGCAGGCGTGCCAAGCGCTTGGCCAAGCGTTGATTTGGACGTCCTCGCGCTTTTCGGTAAGGTGTCCCGGTGTCGTCGTTTGGGGAGTCTCTGGAGCAGTTTTCCGCCTTGGATGAGGTTGTCGTGCCTGATCTTTGGCAGCAGGAGGCGGTGCAGCATCTTCGTAATGGAAAGGATGTGGTGGTGCATGCAGCGACCGGGGCGGGCAAAACGTTCATCTTCGAATTGTGGTCCAACGAGGGCCGTAACCCAGGCCAGGCGATCTACACCGTGCCCACCCGAGCCTTGGCCAATGACAAACTCTCGGAGTGGCGTGCCCGTGGCTGGAACGTCGGCATCGCCACCGGTGACCTCTCCGAAAACCTTGACGCACCGGTCATCGTTGCCACGCTTGAGACCCAGAAAAACCGACTGATCAACGGTGACGGCCCCAAGCTGTTGGTCATCGACGAATACCAGATGCTCGGCGACGCCGACCGCGGTTTGAACTACGAACTGGCCATCGCGATGGCGCCGCCTCAAACCCAGCTACTCATGCTCAGCGGCAGCGTGGCCAATCCCAAGCACGTAGTTGCATGGCTTCAGCGGCTCGGCCGTGATGCCGAGTGGGTCTGGCACGATGAACGCCCGGTGCCGCTCGAGGAGGTGTATGCCGGCATGCTTAACTACAATGTGCCTTCGGGCATTCGAGGATACTGGCCAAGGTTTGCGGCCAAGGCGCTTGCCGAGGGACTGGGGCCGATGCTGCTCTTTGCACCGCGCCGCCGTGCCACCGAGGCGTTGGCGGCAGACATCGCCCGCAACCTGCCCAATCCTAATCCGTTGCAGTTGACGCATGAGCAGAAGGAACTGGTCGGCGAGCACCTTGCCCGGATGCTGCACGCACGGGTGGCGTATCATCACAGCGGACTTAGCTACGGCGCCCGCGCGGGGGTGATCGAGCCGTTGGCCAAGGCCGGCCAACTACGAGTCGTGGTGGCCACGATGGGCTTGGCGGCTGGGATCAATTTTTCCCTCCGCAGCGTGGCGCTCGCAGCGGACTCGTATCGGCGGGACCATCTCGAGATCCCGCTCAAGGCGGACGAGATCCACCAGATGTTTGGTCGAGCCGGACGGCGGGGGATTGATGAGGTCGGCTACGCGCTGGTCTCTCGCAACGAGATACGCATTCGCGACGGTTATCCCTGTTTTTTGGCGCGTAACAGCATGGTCGATTGGGCGTCGCTGCTTGGCCTGATGCATGGTGCAGCCGAGCAGAAACGCGACCCGTATACCGAGGCGGTGCGAGTGCAGGAACGACTATTCACCACCCAGCCGATTTTGCTCGGGATGGAGTTTTCGCGAAAAAACCCCGATGCCCCGTGCGGTCTGGGCACGGACTCCGAACGGGCGAGGAAAGCCCGAAAACAAGTCCGCGAGATGCGCAATAGCCGAGGCGAATGGGAGGCTTGGCCAAGCGCCACCCGGCAGTTGTTGAAGGATGTTTTTGTACCGGCCAAGGAAGATTCGGAGTCTTCGCTTGGCCAAGCGCCGGTGCTGCGGCCCGCCCTGATGGAGCCGGATGTGCTGCGCCGGACCGGCGCCGGGGAACTGGTGCTGCTGGACGACGGTCAGGCGTTCGGTCGGGAACAAAAGGTTGCCGATGAACTGAACAACCAGTTGCTCGACTTGGCCAAGTGGGTGCGGCGCATGACCGGCTGGAACAAACGGGTGGTCCCCGTGAAACTGTGGCGCAAAAAAATCCAGCCGCTGCTGGAGGAAAAACTGGAGGAACACCACACACCGGTCGTTCGGTTTCATCGTAGCGAATATCGATTAATGGTGCAGGTGCGACTCGATTTTCAGTCGGTGCTGGCGCATGTGGATTCACACGGCGTGGCGATGATCCGTCCCCCTGAGCGGCAGGTGGTGAACGCGACCTGTGCCGACTGCACCTTGCATGCCGAGTGCCGTGAATTGAAACCGGCCACCGGTGTGGCGCTTCTGTGGAAGCGACTCAAGCTCGTCGATGTCGGCGGCAAACCCACGCTACGCGGTCGTGTGGTGAGCTTTTTTTCACAGAGCTTCGGGCTCGGAATCGCGGCGGCACTGGAAGACGAATCGATCCCGATCGATGATCTGGTTTTTGAGTTGGCAAACCTTGATGCCGGGTTTCGTTTTGCCAACGAGGAGGATCGCTGGAAGGGGCGCATCCCGATCGCCTGCCGCGAACGCTATGGCGACACGACGGTCGCGGGGTATTTGGACGCCGGTTTGCCGCCGCGTTACGGCGCGGGCGCGGAGCAGGTCGTGTCGGCCCTGCACGTGAATCCGTCCGACAAGGGCAACTGGGTGACGGAGTTGCTAGGCGCGGGGGATATTGACCGTGCGATCATCGAGTGGCGAAGTTTGCTGCGCCAGATTTATCATGCCCCGGAACTTGAGTGGCCGAGATGGAGCGAGCTACAGCAATTGGCTGGGACGATTCTCGCGGAAACCGAGTCGCCCACGCTCGACGAGTTGCCGCCGCTGGAGCATCACCAAAAAGGGAGGATCGATCACCGGTTGCGGTTGAATTCGTACTGACTAGCTGCAGGCTTTTTTGTCGCAGGCACCACTGCGCTTGAGCGTGTCGCACGTGGCGGTGAGTTGGAGGTTTTGCGACTTCACGGTGAAGCCCAACTTTTGGCCGATCTCATTTTCGATTTGCTCGATGCGTTCGCTGTCGAACTCCACGATCTTTTCGCAGTCCTCGCAAATCAGGTGGTTGTGGTTTGGGCTGTCGGAGTAGTTGGGATCGTAAAACTTGTACGGCTTCCCGAAATCCATCTCGTGGACGAGATTGCTCTCGGTCAACAGCGGCAACGTGCGGTACACCGTGGCACGCGAGACGGAGCTGTCTCTCTCCCGTGCCCAATCGAGAAGTTGATCCGCCGTGAAATGCTCATCGGTGTCGAAAACGGTATCAATGATGACGCGTCGTTGGTTGGTGATGCGAAGTTCCTTTGCCTCGAGAAACTCGATGAATTTCTGCTTCGCCTTTTCTCTCACTTCCCGCTGCACGGCGATGATTGTGCCCCGCGCCGGGGGAGATGTCAATGAGACTAGTCTCAAAAAGACAAATCGAATCATCGGTTGTCGCCCGCGTGGGTTTCGGGCATCGTTCGCCGACCGCTTGGCCAAGCGCTTGGCCAAGCGAGCCCATGCCCGAGCCAAGCCCCAGCGATTCCATCGAGGTTTCCGTCGTCATGCCCTGCCTGAATGAGGCTGAGACGCTGGCGGTTTGTATTCGGAAGGCGCTGGGTTGCCTGTCAGAAAACGGAATCTCAGGCGAGGTCATTGTGGCCGACAACGGCAGCACCGATCGTTCGCAGGCGGTTGCCGAGGCCGAGGGCGCCCGGGTCGCGCCGGTCGAGGCCAAAGGCTATGGCAATGCTTTGATGGGCGGGATCGAGGCGGCCCGCGGGCGGTACGTCCTCATGGGGGATGCGGATGACAGCTACGATTTTTCCGCGCTAATGCCGTTCATCGAAAAGCTGCGTGAGGGAAACGACCTCGTGATGGGCAATCGATTTCGGGGTGGGATCGCACCGGGGGCAATGCCGGCGCTGCACCGGTATCTGGGCAACCCTGTTTTGAGCGGACTCGGGCGCCTGTTTTTTCGCTGTCCAGTAGGCGACTTTCATTGTGGTCTGCGAGGCTTCAGCCGCGAGGCGTTTGGGCGGATGAAGCTGCAG
>JAPPPH010000433.1 GCA_028817635.1 Verrucomicrobiales bacterium
GAGTACAGCAATAGATTTCGCGCGCTGGCCGCCGCGAGCCGTATGATCGTGGCCGCCGGTGACGACGGCACAATCTACACCAGCTCCGATGGGCGGTCATGGAGCAAGCGTTCGTTTCGTTACAACAACAACATCCACGCCGTGGTCTGGACCGGGCGTTACTTTGTCGTCGTGGGTGAAAATGGACTGGTGGCCACGAGCAACAACGGCTCGTCATGGACCAAACGTCAAAGCCGAACCACCCGCGACTTGAACGCGCTTGCCTATATAAACAAACGACTCTGGGCAGTCGGCGAGCGTGGCACGGTTTTGTTGAGCTACAACGACGGGTTCTCGTGGTTGGCCGCGCGCTCCGGCACGGAAAAACATCTCAACACAGTCACCGGCACTGCGAACGAGGTCATCGTTGCCGGCGAGAATGTCGTGCGGAAGGGCGTACTTGGGTTTTTCATGTACTGGGTGGATGTGCTGGAGAAGGACGAAGGCAGCAACCCCGCGCCGCCGCCGGACTGGACCTATTTTTGCTCGCTGGAGACGGACGACAAATACCTGCTCGGTGGACGCACCGGGATGCTGGTGGACAGCGTCCGAGACGAGGAGGACGACGAATATCTTTATTGGTTCAGCGCCGACGACTCGGTGCGCAACTGGCTGTGGGACATCAACCGCGCGGACGACCTGCTGGTGACGGTGGGCGACCACGCCACAGTGTTGACCAGCCGCGACGGAGCCGCGTGGAACCTCGAGGTGGTGCCGGAGTCGATGACCGATGCCATCCTGCTCGGCGTGGGAGGCAATACCAACATGCTTGTCGCAGCCGGCAACCACGGTCACCTGATGACGAGTCACAATTCGTGGACCAATGTGGTCACTCAAAACGAGCAGGGCGAGTCGGTGACCAACCGCGTGAACACGCTCGGCATCGTCTGGAATGCGGTCGAACCAGCGCTGACCGAAAACGATCTGCAGGGCGTGGCGGTGTTGGATGACACATGGGTCGTCACCGGTGGCAAGGGCACCGTGCTCACCACAAAGGACGGCAAAAAGTGGGCCAAACATCAGGCGCCGACCTCCGGCATCCTCACCAGTGTCGAGGCGTTTGCGGAACAGTTCGTGGCGGTTGGCGAGCACGGCGTGATCCTGACGTCGCCGGATGGGGCCGAGTGGACACGGCAAACCTCCGGCACGGAGCTGTGGATTTACCGGGTGCGAGCCATCGACGATGAACTGGTGGCTGTGGGTCAGGCCGGTACGCTCCTAACGAGTACTGACGGCGAGACTTGGATCAAGCGGGACAGCGGCACCGGCCAATGGCTCAACGACGTGACTCGCGTGGGCGACACGTGGTTTGTGGTGGGCGCCAATGGCACGGTGTTGACCAGCCCCGACCTTGAAAGTTGGCAGTCCAAGGGAGTCATCACCGGGCTGTCGTTGTACGGGGCGCTGGCCAGCGATGGTCAATTGCTCAGCGTGGGGCTGGAGGGAATCATCCTGCGTAAACAAATCGTGCCGCGCAGTACACCGATCCTGATCCGCTGGGATCGTTCGCCGGGGGAAGGCGGCGGCTTCACCAACCAATTCGTTTTTCGCGGATTCCCCGGGCAACGCTTTACACTCGACCGCAGTCCGGACCTGAAGAAGTGGGATACCGGGCCGGAAATGGAATTGATCGACGGCTCCGGAGTGCTCGAGTACTCCAACACCACCAAGGCGCCACAGGAATTTTACCGGGCAAGCCTAATCCGCTGATCACTACCTTCTTGAATAGGAGGCATCGGTGATCGCGGCAGCGTCATGGAGTGCGGCAGTCCCTGCCGCTTTTGGGAGCGTTCCAAAGCGGTGCGGAGCACCGCACTCCAAGACGCTGCCGTGCAAAGTTCAGAAGCTTGGTCAGAAGCCTACTCGCCGGGCTCGACGTTTTTGATCAGGATTTCCATGATCACGACCGAGTGTGCCGGCACACGTGCGTTGTAGTGCCCCCCCTTGCCGTAGGCCAGTTCCGGCGGCATGTAGAGCACGGCATGGCCGTCTTTCTTCATGAGCTGCACCCCCTCAGCCACGCCGGGGAGTACCTTGCCCAACTCGCTCACCGCGAGCCTGAGTGGCGCCGGGCGCGGGTTGACTGAGTCCGCGAAAACCCGGCCAAACGCGCCCACCTCGGTCACCAGTTCCGCGATGAAGTGAAACGTGACGATGTCGGTCGCCTTAACCAGTTCGCCTTCGCCGGCTTTGAGTTCCTCGTAGATCAACCCGGAGTCGGTTGGCTCGATTTTGAGTTCCTCCTGAATCTCCGTCATCTGCCGGGCCGCGTTGTCGCGCAGCATTTGGTCGATGGCCTCCTCGGTGGCTTTGAACGCCTTGGCCTTTTCGCCCTGCCGGATGATTTCGATGCTCTTGATGCTTACCTCCTCGATCGGCTTATTGGCATCACCGGTGCGGACGCCGGCGATCTTGTCGATCACGTCGAGCCCCTCGATCACCTTGCCGAAAACCGAGTGGTTGCCGGCGCGGGTGTCGCTGAAATCCAGCCATGGCGTCGCGGCGTGGGTGATAAAAAACTGGCTCCCGTTGGTGTGCTCGCCGGAGTTGGCCATCGAGAGGACGCCCGGCCCGTCATGCTTGAGGTCGGCGTGAAACTGATCCGGCAGCCAGTAGCTCGGGTTGCCGGTGCCGTTGCCCTGCGGGCAGCCTCCCTGAATCATGAAATCCTTGATCACGCGATGAAAAATCAGCCCGTCGTAGTACGGCTTGCCCTCGGGATCGACCGGTTCCTTCGTGTTGTCCTTGTTGTAAAACTTGGTGCCCTCCGCGAGGCCGACGAAGTTGGCCACGATGATCGGCACTTTTTCGTACTCGAGCCGGGCCGTCATCGTGCCAAGGCTGGTAGTGATCTTCGCGTAAAGCCCATCAGCCAATACATCGCCTGGGGCGTTGACTTTGACCCGGAAAAAGTAGGGCGCCGCGGCAACGGGCAGATTGTGTTCCCAGTTGGCCGGCCCTTCGCCGGCGGTCACTTGGCCAAGCGCAGCCCATTCCCTGAGATCGCTCGACCCTTGCACATCCAATACCGAGCCTTCCGTCGCATTGCTGATGCGGAGGGACACGGTCTGGTGGGTTGCGTCACCCGGGACCGGCTTGATCCCGATCAGGTCGAGCCGGGTCTCGTCCGCTTGGCCAAGCGCGACGTTGGCCCATAGGGCAAGTATCAGTGCGGACAGGACTCGGAAAAACGGTTTCATCACGTTACGGGGGCGGAGTGTCGCGGCTGCCGGGCACGGACGCGACCTTTTTCGGCCTCCGCTTGGCCAAGCGCCTGGCCAAGCGCGACGCTCTGCCTTCTGATTTTTGATTGCTGTTTGGTGCCCGACCGGTAGCATCCGCGGAGCCGCCCGAGAATCCCCAGTCGGATTGTCGCTTGGCACGTACTGACATGAAATTCGTTTTTTCAAAAACACTGGTGTTACCGCTATTAGCGCTTGGTTTGGTGCAAGCTGCTTCAGCCCACTCGCTTGAGGCGAAGCTCGACGAGAAGACCGGCACAATCACCATCCACCGCGACGGCTTGGCCAAGCCGGTGGTCACCCAGAACGCCGCCGCCGACCATCGGCCGTACCTGCACCCGATCACCGGGCCGGACGGCAAGGGTGTGTTCACCCAGTACAGCCCCGGGCATCACAAGCATCAGACCGGTATTTACTGGGGTTTCACCCGGGTGAACGGCCGCGATTATTTCCACAACCCCAAAGGCGATTACTGGAAGCGCAAGGACGTGAAGGTACTCGAGGCCAAGGGCGAATCGGTGAAGTGGGAGACCGTCTACGACCTGCTCGACGCCGACGGCAACGCAGTACTCACCGAGATCCAACGTTGGTCGATTACTTCCGAGAACGACCGGCACGTGCTAAACCTCGAGTGGATGTGAACCGTCCAGACCGATGTGACCATCGGCAAGTATCCCTACGGCGGACTCTTCGTGCGCATGCCGTGGAAGAAGGGCATCAAGGGCGAGGCGGTCAACGCCGCGCGCGACACCAACCGCCGGGCCGAGGGCAAACGCGCCATGTGGCTCGATGTCGGCATGGAGATCGGCGGCCGAGATGACTGGGGGCACATCGCCATTTTTGATCACCCGAAAAACGGTGGCTATCCGCAGCCGTGGCGGGTCGACGGCCAGCTCGGTGTCGGCCCGGTGCGCGCTCGACTGGACGACTGGAAGATTGCCAAAGGCAAGACCGAGACCATCCGCCACCAGATTCAGGTCTACGGCGGTAAACTCAACGACAAGGATTTGACCAACCGCTGGAAAGCCTACACCGGCCAGCGCGGCACGTATGCGCTTTGGCATCTGGCCAAGCGCGCCGGTCGTGATGCCAAATTTCTCACCCCGCAGGAGGCGGTCGACAACTCGACCATCGAGGACGGCTTCACCGTGAATTCATGGGCCAACGAGCCGATGATCACCCAGCCGATGGCGTTTTGCTGGGACGACAAGGGCCGCATGTGGGTGGCCGAAAACCGCGACTACGAAACGCGCGGCCGCGGCTTTTCCGCCTCGGGCGACAGCCGCATCCTGATTCTGGAGGATACCGACCGCGACGGCGTGGCCGACAAGCGCTCGGTGTTTCTCGAGGGCATTCCGTTTCCGTCCGCCGTGGCGGTGGGGCTCGACGGTTTGTGGCTCGGCGCGCCGCCGAATCTGCTGTTCGTCCCGGATCGCAACAAGGACGACAAGGCCGATGTTGATGACATCGAGGTGCGCCTGACCGGCTGGGGCATCCGCGACCGGCACGAAGTACTCAACAGTCTGCACTGGGGGCCGGACGGTTGGATCTACGGCTGCCAGGGCGTGTTCACTCCGTCGGTTGTCGGCAAGCCGAAGGGGGAAGGCAAGATTTTCAAGCACGGCGAGCCGTATCCCAAGTCGGTTGAGTTCGAAGGCGAAGGCCAGCCGATCAACGGCGGCGTTTGGCGTTATCACCCGACCAAGGACGTGTTCGAGATCGTCGCGCACGGCTTCAGCAACCCGTGGGGCATCGACTACGACGCCAAGGGGCAGCTGTTCATCAGCGCCTGCGTGATCCCGCATCTGTGGCACGTCATCCCCGGCGGCGCGTACCATCGGCAGGCCGGTCGCCATTTCAACCCGTACGTCTACAGTGACATTCGCACGATCGCGAATCACCGTCACCGCTCGGCCCACGGCGGGGCGCGAGTCTACCTGTCCGACGCCTATCCGGATGAGTATCAGGGCAAGATTTTCATGGCCAACATTCACGAGCACGCGGTGTTGACCGATGAACTGGTCCCGACCGGCTCCGGCTACGTGGGCAAGCATCACAAGGATTTCATGCACGCGAACAACGAGCAGTGGATCGGCTTCAGCATGGAGATCGGCCCGGCCGGCAATGTGTTCGTTCTCGACTGGCATGACGGCGACATCTGCGGCAACGCCGTGCTGCAGAAACACACCGGCCGCATCTTCCGCCTCGCGCCCAAGCAAAGCTTGGCCAAGGACTGGGAGGGACGCTACGACGACGTCGAAAAACTCAGCGACGCACGGCTCGTCGAGTACCAGACCAACGCCAGCTCCTGGCACTCCCGCCGCGCGCGCGTCGTCCTGCAGGGCCGCGCCATCAACGGCAAACTGGCCAAAGGCACGCACCGCGCGCTCAAGCAGATGTTCCGCAAAAACAAAAACGCCGACCACCGACTTCGCGCGCTCTGGGCACTGCACGTCACCGGCGGGTTGAGCGAGTCGGACAACATCAAAAACCTCAACGACAAGGACGAGCACATCCGGGCGTGGACGATACAGTTCCTTTGCGAGGACAAAAACCCGTCCAGCCGCGCGCTGAAAAAATTCGCCACCATGGCCGCGAAGGATGCTTCGCCGGTGGTGCGCCTTTACCTCGCCTCCGCAATGCAGCGCATGTCGCTCGACAAGCGCTGGGACATCGCCGCCGGCCTTGTCACACACGCTGGGGATGCCGACGACCACAATTTGCCCAAGCTGATCTGGTACGGCATCGAGCCGCTCGTCCCGGAAAACCCGGCGCGTGCCATGGAACTGGCGCAGGCCAGCCAACTGCCGTTGGTGACCGAGTACATCGCCCGCCGCGCCGTGGACGCCCGTCAGCTTGAGGCGCTCTCACAGGCGCTTGGCCAAGCGGAAGGCGACGAGACGATTAACAACATGATGAGCGGACTCAGCGCCGGTTTGAAGGGCCTGCGCGACGTAAAGGCACCGCCTAGCTGGGGCGCGACCTATGCCAAGCTGCAGAATCATCCGTTGGCCACGCCGATCGCGCAGATTCTCGGCGACGCCGGGGCCGTCACCGCCATGCTGGCCACGATCGACAATGCCAAGGCCAAGCCGGCCGCCCGCCAGACCGCACTGCGCGGCCTCGCCTCACAGGAGCACGATGCCCTCAAGGATCGCTTGGTTGGCCTGCTCGACGACAAGGCGCTCCGGGTTGATTCCATCCGCGCCATGGCTTCGTATGACGAGAAGGCATTCTCAAGTGAACTGCTCAAGCGCTACGCCAGACTGAGTGCCGACGACAAGACCGCCGTCGTGCAAACCCTCGCCTCGCGGCCGTCATACGCGGGCCGCCTGACCGATGCCATCAAGTCCGGCAGTGTGCCGCGCCGTGACATCCCGGCGTACATTGTCCGGCAGATGCGCCGCGTCGCCGGGCCAAGCTTCGTTGATGTCTGGGGCAAAATCGATTCCCTCTCTGCGGACAAGGAGGCGGCCTTCGCAAAATACCGCACGCTGCTCACCGGTGAAGCGATCGCCAAGGGCAACGCCGTCAAGGGCCGCGCCATCTACGAGCGCACCTGCTCCGCCTGCCACAAGCTCTACGGAGCCGGCGGAGAGATCGGGCCGGACCTCACCGGCTCGAACCGCGCAAACCTCGACTACATCCTTGAGAATATTTTGAACCCAAGCGGCGACATCCCGGAAGGGTACCAAATGATCCTCGTCACTACCCGTGGCGGACAAACCTACGCCGGCACGTTGGCCAGCGAGAATGAGCAGCAGCTCGTCCTGCGCGTGGTCGGCCTGCCGCCGGTCACCGTGGCCAAGTCCGAGATTCAGTCGCGCGAAACCATCCCCACCTCCATGATGCCCGAAGGCCTGATGGCCACAATGAAGGACGGCGAAGTCATTGATCTCATCACCTATCTGCGCACCACCAAGCAGGTCGGCAAAAAATAACAATCACTCATGGCAGACGAGCCCGCGACAGAACAACCAGGCGAGGTGACTATCACCCGGGAGGTAACCCTTCCTCCTGCGGAGAAGGATCCCGCCCTGCGCCTGCTTTTCTATCTCGCGGTGTTCGGCATCATCATCGAAAGCTCACTCGACCAGATCATCACCTTCATCCGAGGCGCCGTCGGGATTTAGATCAGCCGTGGATAGGGTCTTGGTTGACGAATAACAGGTTATTAGTCACAATTTAGCCATGAGCAGTGCAATTGAAAAATTGACAGAAGAGGTCTTGGCGTTACCAGTCGAATCAAAAAGAATTCTGGCAGATCAACTTACCTTGAGCCTTGGTGAGGATGCTGAGAATGCGTTTCACAGGAATTGGGCAACAGAAGCCATTCGGCGTAGAGACGAAGTGCGCGAAGGGGGAGTCAAAACCATCCCCGGTGATGAGGCGTTGGCTCAAGTTCGCCAGTCAGTCACCCGGTGAGATTTGAATTTCATCCCGATGCGCTTGAAGAGTACGGGCGAGCAGCCTCCCATTACACGCAGCAACAGGAGGGATTGCAGCATCGATTTATCGAGCAGGTTGAGTTGACAATTCGAAGAATTCAGAACGATCCCGAACGATATCGTTTCTTTGAAGAGGATATCCGACGTAGTTTGACTCCCTTCTTTCCCTACGCCGTTTTGTACACCATCGAGCCGGAATACATCCATATCATCGCTATAGCCCATTGTGCCCGTCGGCCGGGGTATTGGAAGGAACGGCTGACTGATGACTGACACCCCGCAACAACGGCATGCTGAATTGGCCGACGAGATTCGGCGGCATGATCGGGCTTATTATGTCGAGGCGCAGCCGACAATTAGCGACCGCGAGTACGATCAGCTTTACCGCGAGCTGCTCGACCTCGAGGCCGCGCACCCGGAGCTTCGCACGCCCGACTCGCCGAGCCAGCGTGTTGGCGGCGAGCCGATCGACGGCTTCGAGACGGTGCGTCACGCCGTGCCGATGATGAGTCTCGACAACACCTACTCGCAGGAGGAGGTGCGCGAGTTCGTCGAGCGCGTCCAGAAACTGCTACCGGGCGAATCGCTCGACTGGGTCGTCGAGCCAAAAGCCGACGGCATCGCGATCAGCCTGCGTTACGAGGAGGGCCAATTCACCGTCGGCGCTACCCGCGGCGACGGCGTTGCCGGGGATGACGTCACGGCAAACCTGCGTACCATCCGCAGCATTCCGCTCCGACTCCAGCCCCTTGGCCAAGCGCTTGGCCAAGGGGAGGTGCCGGACGTGTTCGAGGCACGCGGCGAGGTCATCATGACGCGGTCCGGTTTTGAAAAAATGAACCAAGCGCGCGAGGCCGAGGGTGAACCGCTGTTCGCCAACCCACGCAACGCCACCGCCGGGTCGCTCAAGCAACTCGACCCCACGCTGGTGGCCAGGCGGCCGCTCGACATCGTCCTTTACGGCAGCGGCGAGGTGGCCGGCGGCCCGGAGGTCGATTCGCAGCTTGGCCTGTTCGCAGCGCTTGGCCAACTGGGCTTTCGTACGCCGGAACACACATGGCACTGCAACTCCACAGAGGAAATTCTTGAGGCGATCGATGAATTGGATCGTCTCCGCAGCGGTTTCGATTACGACACCGACGGCGCCGTCATTAAACTGAACCGTTACGATCTGCGCGGGCGCGTCGGCGCCACGGCCAAGGCACCGCGTTGGGCGATGGCCTACAAGTACGCGCCGGAACAGGCGCAAACCCGGCTGCACTCCATCACGATTCAGGTGGGCCGCACCGGCACACTCACGCCTGTGGCCGAGCTGGAGCCGGTGTTTGTCGATGGCTCCACCATCAGCCGCGCCACGCTGCACAACGAAGAGGAGATCGGTCGCAAGGACATTCGCATCGGTGACACGGTCATCATCGAGAAACGCGGCGACGTCATCCCCGGAGTCATTTCCGTGGTGAAGGATTTGCGGCCGACCGACACCGAGCCGTTCGACATGCTCGCCGCCACCGGCAGCCAATGCCCCGAGTGCGGCGGCGCGATCCACAAGGACGAGGAATTTGTGGCGTGGCGCTGCATCAACACCGACTGCCCGGCGCAGGCGGCGCAGCGGCTCGAGCATTTTGCTGCGCGCACCGCGCTCGACATCGACTGCCTCGGCGACATCGTCTCGGACAAACTGGTCGAGCGACAACTCGCATCAAGCCCACTTGATTTGTTCGACCTCACGGTGGAACAGCTTGGTCCCCTCAACCTCGGTAACGACGACGAGCCGCGAATGTTCGGTGAGAAAAACGCCACCAAGCTGATCGGCTCCGTTGAGCGTGCACGCACGATGGGCCTCGATCGCTGGCTCTTCGCGCTGGCCATCCCCGAGCTGGGTCGCACCACTGCGGCGGCGTTGGCCAGGTTTCACAAAAATATCGGTGCCGTTGCGCAGTCGGAGATTTTGCGGGACGTCATCACGCTCGACGAACTGGGCGAGGAGGTCGTCCACATTAACCCGCGCTCACGCAAAAACAAACCCGTCACTGAGCAGGAAAAAACCGAACGAGAACAGCAATACGCGGAAATGGTCGTCGAGATTCGGAAAGGCATCGCGCGCTTGGCCAAGCTTGGTTTTGCCCAACTGACCAAGGAAAACGGCAACCATCCGCCGAACTACACCACCGAGGTCGGCCCGTCCGTCGCGCGCTCGGTGCTCACCTGGTTCAGCTCGGAGACCGGACGGGCGCTGCTCGAGCGCTTGGCCAAGCTTGGCATCGACCCGCAGGGAACCGAGCCTGGAGAGGGTGGGGATAGCGA
>JAPPPH010000075.1 GCA_028817635.1 Verrucomicrobiales bacterium
CTCATTGCCTTGTGCGTGGCCTGCAAAATATTAATTCGATCAATCTCCACCGGTTCGATCACCGCCAAGCCGAACTCCACTTCATCAAAATCTTTCAACGCCTCAAACAGTTGTTCCCGTTTTTTGGCGGAAAGTTTTTTGGAATCATTCACACCACACAACGGCTCCGGCAATCCATTCTCAATCGAATTGACAGAAAACACAGCCGCCGCCGCAACCACCGGCCCGGCCAGAGGGCCGCGCCCGACCTCGTCCACCCCGGCGATTCGCTGGCAGCCTCTGGCCAGCCACTCCCGCTCGTGGGTGAATCGGTCCGGCTCCATAATCACACAAACTTGCCGGGATTAAGGATATTGTTTGGATCCACCGCCCGCTTGAACGCAATGTGTAGTCGCCGAACCTCCGGCGGAGCGGCCTGATCCCACCACGGAAGGCGCGCCACACCGATACCGTGTTCTCCGGTGACCACCCCACCCCACGCGAGCACCTGCCGGAACAAATCGTTCAGTGCATCGCGGCTCCGCTTGACCTGTTCCGGATCATTCTCGTCCATCATCAGGTTTACATGGATATTCCCGTCCCCCGCGTGCCCAAAGCAGGCCACTCGAATCCCGTGTTTCTTTTGCAGTTGCCCGGCGAACTTGAACAGCGGCTCGAGCATGCCCCTCGGCACGGCAATGTCATTGTTGAGTTTGGTCAGACCAGTGTCCCGCAGCGAATAGGAAAACTCGCGGCGCAACGCCCAGAATTTTTCAACACCCGCCTCACCAAACCCCTTTTGGATGAACAACGGCGAAAAACCGTCGATGAGTTTTTGCAACTCACGAAGTTCGCCTCGAGCCGATTTCTCCTGCCCGTCCAACTCGACAATCAGGTGTGCGTTGCAGCCATCAAACCGGCGACTGCCGGTGCGTTCACGGGCGGCGGCAAGAGTGAAGGCGTCTGCCACCTCGAGTGCGGACGGAAGAAAACCGGCCTTGAATACAGCCCGAATCACTCTCGCCGCATCACGCATCGACCGAAAACCAGCCCCAAGACAAACCCGGAACGGTGGCTTCGGTAAAAGTTTCAACGTGGCCTCGGTGACGACCCCAAGCAGGCCTTCCGACCCGACAAAAAACCGGGCGAGATCGAATCCTGTTTTGTTCTTGTGACACCGCCCGCCCAGTTTTGCGATTGAACCATCGGGTAACACCACCTCGAGTCCCAGCACATAATCGCGCGTCACACCGTATTTCAAACATCGCGGACCTCCGGCATTGGTGGCGATGTTGCCACCGATACTGCAGTCGGTGCGACTCGCCGGGTCGGGAGGATAATAAAGTCGCTTCGCCTCAACTGCCTCCTGTAGTTCCGCAGTGATCACACCGGGTTGAACCACCGCAACAAAATCGTCTGCGCTGATTTCGCGGATACGGTTCATTTTCTTCAGGCTCAGCGCGATCCCTCCCCGCACAGGAACGCATCCACCGACATACCCATACCCCGCGCCCCTCGCAGTGAGTGGAATTTTGTTTTTGTTGGCGAACTGCAGAATTTGCGAAACCGCCTTGGCACTGCGCGGAAAAGCGACTGCCTCGGGAGGGTGGCTCGCAAACCATTTGTCGCCGGCATGACTGGCCAATGTTCGCTCGTCCATTCGCAGCGCGCCCTTGGGCAAACTGCGTTGCAGCCGTTCCAGTTGCCTTTTCCGGGCAGTGTTCATTCGACCGGATAACCGCACGACTTGAGCAGTGCCTTCGCCTCCGCCTCCCTATCGTCCGGCACTTGCACACGGATGCCTCCCGCACCAAGCACGTAGCCTTCCATCGACAGCGCACTCGTTTCGTCCGCCACGAACACGGTGAACCCGGCCGCCTCCAACTGCGATCGCACAAGCTGCGCCTCCGCAGAATTGAATGCCCGAAACACCGTCTTCAATTCCATGGCTAAAGCTCCACTGTTTTTGCCTCGCGAATCGACTGCAACACGGCAAACGTCAATTGCATGCTCTGACGCGCCTGCGCGTACGGTAGCGGATGATCCGCCCTGCCCTGCAGGAATGCCAGCCACGCGGCCATCTGTTCCGCGTGCCCCTTTGACCCATACTTGAAGTTGACCTTTTTGCGTCCCTGATGAACTTCCAGCGACTGGAAGTTGGTAATGTCGGCGACGATTCCCGCTCCGTACACGGTGCAGCGTTCCTTCGGATAACTGGTATCGCCCTCGGCAGAGTACAGCAATTGCCCACAGGATCCGTCGGCGAACTCGATCTGCGCCGAGACACTGTCCGGCACCGCCACAGCACCCTCGGTGGGCCATGTGGTTTGCGCCGTGACACGTACCGGTTTCGAGCCAAACAGAAAACAGAAATAGTCCAAAAAGTGGCACGATTCACCGATCACCCGGCCGCCGCTCTCGTCGATGTTTGCAAACCAATGCTCCGGATCCAGTTTGCCGGCAAACACACGGAAGCTGGCCGACTTGGGCCCGGGCGCACGTTCCAAGCGGCTTTTCAACTCCACCGAAGCAGGAGCGAATCGGCGATTGAATCCAACCTGGACACTGGTCGGTTGCGCGGCGATTGCCTCGTCGATCTCGGTCAATTCTGCCGTCGTGAGGCAGAGCGGTTTCTCGACGAACACGTGGCGGCCGGACCGAATCGCGGAGAGCACCATCGGTGCGTGCAGGTGGTTACGCGTGCCAATCAACACCGCGCCGCCCGCTTGGCCAAGCGTGGCTTCGGCATCGGAGGAGGCATCCGCAAACCCAAACTTTTCCCGGACATGTTTCGCGCTGAGAGCGGTGTTGTTGACAATGGTGCCAAACGGAACCTGCCCCTTCAGGCTGGGCAACAGCATCGTGCGAACAAAGTTGCCGGCGCCGATCACGTCCAGTCGATCGACCGGCTTGGCCAAGCGCTTGGTTGACGGATCCTCGGCGACCTCGGCCGGCTTGGCCTCCGCTTGGCCAAGCGCATCCTCCGGTTCGCCGTACTCCATCACCACGCCGACGTCCTGCGACGAACCATCGCCGAGCGCCTTATAAACCGGCTCGCACTCGGTGAATTTGATTTTTCGGGTCGTGAGCGCCTCGAGGTCGAGGTCGCCGGATTTCAACAGGTGCAGCCCGGCCTGAAAATTCCGCTGCTCCGTCCATCGCACATATCCGATCGGGTAGTCCGACCCGCCCCACTCATAGGCTGGATCATATCGCCCCGGGCCGTACGAGCGTGAAAAACGGACATCGATTTCCTTGCTGGAAAAGATCCGCCACGGCAACTCGATCTTGGTGATACCCACGTCGACCATCCGGCCACGATCCCGCAACGCCTCGGCGCACTGTTCGATCGGTGTGTTGCTGTCGGTCCCGACACAGACCACCGTGGCATCCACGCCGATGCCATCGGTCCACTCGCGAACCTCATTTTGCAAATCCTGTTTGGATGAAATCACCACACGCTCGGCACCCATCGCCTCGGCATAAGCGCGGCGCGACTCATCGAGGTCGACCGCCATCACGCGTGCCCCGTTGGCCCGCAGCAATCCGGTGACGAGCAGGCCAACCAAACCCTGACCCATTACCAGCACGCGATCGCCCAGACGCGGCTCAGTCTGACGCACGCTGTGCAAGGCGATCGAAATCAGCGTGGTATAGGCGGCCTGCCACAACGGCACTTCGTCGGGCACCTTGGCCACGAGCATGTCCGGTACAGCGATGTACTCGGCATGGAATGCGCATTCCGCACCTCCGCAGGCCACGCGGTCGCCCACCCGGAAACGGGAGTTCACCTCGTCCACCGCCTCGACAACTCCGGCCGCGCTGTAGCCAAGCGGAGTCGGTGAGGACAAGCGATTGCGCACCTTTTCGTAGGCGGATTTCCAACCAAGGTTTCGTGCCGTCTCCAGCACCTTGCGAACCTGATCGGGACGCGCCTTGGCTTTTTGCAGCAGATTCATTTTCGCCTGCTCGACCTTCATTTTTTCGGTGCCGATGGAGATCACAGAATGAGTCGTCCGCACCAGCACACCGCCCGGAGGCGCCACGGGGCGGGGCACTTCCTGCATCTCAAGCCGCCCGTCCTGATATTGAGCAATCTGTTTCAACGCGCGAAGGTTTAACACAAGCCGAACCGCATGACGAGGGATGAGAGGGCAACGCGGCGCGGGCTTTTTCCCTCGACTCATAGACAGGGCCTGCTGAAATGTCGCGCGTTCGCGATGCGGATCAACCTGCAACTTCACCTGTTTGTTTTTCTGGGGGCGTTCCTTCTTTTCACGATGGAACCGCTCGTGGCGCGCATGGTCCTACCAATCCATGGGGGATCGTTTCACGTCTGGACGACCACGCTGACATTTTTTCAGGGCGTCCTTTTTCTTGGATACGTTTATTGCCACCTTCTGGCGCGCCGGCTTGGCGGGTGGCACTTGTTGCTGGTCGCGGCCCCTTTGATTTGGCTCCCGATAGCCAACAACATCGGGCTGTCAACATCTGGCGAGGGCGATCCGGCCTGGGCGCTGCTGAGTCAGCTCACCTTTCACATCGGGCTGCCATTCGGCGTACTGGCCACCACCAGTGTGATTGCTCAATCGTGGTTCACACGTAGCCAAACCAGCGAGGGTTCACCGTACCCGCTTTATGCCAGCTCCAACATTGGCTCCCTGCTCGGTCTGCTGGGCTACATCATTCTTTGTGAACCGTTGTTCGGTTTGAAGGTTCAGCGCGCGATCTGGTTCGCAGGTTACGCCGGATACGTTATCCTTACGTGGCAATGCTGGAGAGCGACCCACAAAAAGGAAACGAACCCCGCGCCGAGCAAACCGCTTGCGACCAACCTGAAGGGTTCAACCGTTCTCTACTGGCTGCTCCTGAGTGCAATGCCCTCGGCATTCATGTTGGCGGTGTCAAATGTCTTCACCCTTGAACTCGGTTCCGTGCCGTTGGTCTGGGTGGTGCCACTGGTCATTTACATTCTCACCTACATCCTGACGTTTGGTGAACGTCAATGGATCCCGACGAGAATCCTGCACGCCCTTTGGCCGGCGGCAGCCGTGCTGGGGGTTTGTACATTTTATTTCGCCACAGGTGGGTCGCTTTGGGTGTTTGCTATCCATGCAGTGGGCTTGTTTGTTTTCGCCATGGTCAGCCACGGGGAATTATACCGCCTGCGACCTGAGCCTGGCCAACTTACGATTTTTTATCTGTCGATCTCGCTTGGTGGCTGGGTCGGCAGCATCTGCGTCAGCCTGATTGCTCCCATTTTTTTTAATAGCCTCTCAGAATTCCCGTTGATCCTCGGGGTGTTCGCTCTTGTCCTGCTGGTCTTGCGGCGGGGAGATCTCCCCGAGGTACTGCGGCGGCACCCTGCCTTGTGCGGCATCGCGGTTTGTCTCGCGATCGTCCCGCCGATGGTTATCACCCCAAAGGAACCGGTTGCCGGGCGGGAGGTGCTTTACCAGCATCGTAACTACTACGGAATCTACCGTGTGGTAAACAGTCCACTCAGCGCGGAAAAACACGCGAACCTCTCCGCCGAAGAACGTCGCCTGCTCGGCAAACGCGATCTCGAGCACGGCTCCACCACCCACGGCACTCAGGTCCTGTATCCCTCGATGAAAACCGAGCCAACGGCGTACTACCATCGATCGGGGCCATTGGGTGATTTACTCGACAACCCTGCGACACCCCGCAATGCCGCGATCATTGGTCTGGGTGTAGGCACCTGTGCCGCCTACTTTCGAGAGGGCGAAACGGTGACCTTTTACGAACTCGATCCAACCGTCGTGGACATTGCCCAAAATTTGTTTACCTATCTCGATGACAGCCCCGCGACCAAGCACCATGTCACGGGAGATGCCCGGCTGCAACTGGCCAAGGCACCGGATCACTCGTACGACGTCATTCTGGTCGATGCCTTCAGCAGCGATGCCATCCCGACCCATCTCCTGACCCGTGAGGCGCTGGCTCTTTACGAGAGTAAATTGAAACCCAACGGACGCCTGATCCTCCACGTTTCCAGCCGCTACTACGCATTGCTGGGTGTGATCAAGGCCACCTGCGGCGAGGACTGGGACGTGTTTTACAAACGACAAGGAGGAGCCGGCCTTCAGCCGTTCCAATCCGCCTCCACGTTTTGCGTGCTCGTACGCAAGGGCGAAACAGCCCCGGTACCAAGGCAGGACGGGTGGCATCCACTGGCGCAATACCCGGAGGATGGGACGCCTTGGACGGACGACTACATCAACACCCTCCTGCCGCTCTACCGGATGATCAAGGCCGCAGCCAAGTGACCCCGCTTGGCCAAGCGCTTGACCAAGCCGATCAAGACACGCGGCAGCCGATCGTCAGCAGCACGTTCGCCCACAACGCCTGATCCGCAGTTTGGATCGTCAGCACGTGGTCGTCGGACATCACCGCATCGTAAAAATCCCATTTCTGGATCGGCTCCGGTTTCAGGTCGAGCTTGGCCTCTTCGAGAATCTGCTCGTACTCCGCCCAGACCGGCGGCGGGCCGTGCTTGGCATAGGGGTCATCAGCCGGGATACCCATGGTGTTGACGGCGTCCAGCGGGATCGCCGTCACCAGCGCCCGCAACACTTGGCTGCAGGTCACCACGCCGGGGGAGAGATTGAGCGAGACCAGCTCGGCCTCCGGCCCGATCTTGGACGAGGCCGGGTAGTTTCCATCGCAGATCAGCACCTTCGAGTGATGACCCGCCGCGCCGAGGATGCCGTTGATCTCCGGGTGAATCAGCTGTGAATGCAAGAGCATGCCGGGAATTTACCGGCCGCCGGTTGAACTGCCAAGCGGTGATTCAGAGCGCTTGGCCAAGCGCGGAACGGACTTGAACCAAGCCGCATTTTCCCCTATTCACAGGCCACACTTTTAGGCTTTCAAATTAACATGAAACGTATCGCACAACTCCTTGGCCTGACCGCCCTGTCGCTCGCCTTCATTGGCTGCTCCCCGAACGCCGAAAAACCGGAAGGCAATGGCGGGGATGGCGGCAACGCCGACGCAGCAACACCCGCCGACACCACCGGCGATGGAGCCGACGCCAACACGACAAAAACCAAGGGTCTCATCGCCTACTCTCCCCTTACGCTGTCCAACCCGTTTTTCAAGGTCATCGGCGACCACATCAAGGCCGAGGCGGAAAAGCACGGTTACGAAACCCTCATGGTCGACCCCGACATGGATGTCAAAAAACAGTCCGACCAGATGGAGGATTTCATCTCACGCGGCGTTACTGCCATCATCCTCGTGCCGTGTGACCGACTCTCGATCGGCCCGTCCGTCAAGGCCGCCAACGAAAAAGGCATCCCGGTGTTCACGGTCGATGCCAAGTGCGCCGCCGAGGGTGTGGAAATCGCCGGCCACGTCGGAACCGATAATTTTCAGGGAGGTAAACTCGCCGGCGAGGCGATGATCAAGGCGCTTGGCGAAAACGGCGGCAAGGTGTTGGTGCTCGATTTCAAAAAAGCCAACTCCTGCGTGCTGCGCGTTAACGGATTCAAAGAAGTCATCAATGCCCACAACGAGGGGCGCACCGCCGGCAAAATTGAAATCGTGGCGGAACTCGACGGCAACGGCGCACGCACCGAAGGCTACCAGTCCACCGCGGATGCCCTCCAGTCGCACGACGATCTCGCGGCAGTTTTTGCCATCAACGATCCCTCCGCCCTAGGCGCCTACACCGCCATCGAGGAGGCCAAGCGGCAGGATCAAATCAAGATCATCGGCTTCGACGGCCAACTCGACGGCAAGCAGGCGATCAAGGACGGCAAGATTTTCGCCGACCCCATCCAGCACCCGGACAAGATGGGACAACAGATCGTGCAGAATATCGTCAAGTATCAGGCCGGCGAGGAGTTTGATAAGGAAACCCTCATCCCGGCTACAATTTACGACAAGGCCGCTGCCGATGCGGATCCCGAGCTGAAGTAACGCCCCCATGCCCCCGACCGACGCGGCATCCGAAGCCCCCCTGCTGCGGATGCGCGGCATCCGGAAATCGTTCCCCGGCGTCAAGGCGCTCAAGGGGGTCGACCTCTCGCTCCACGCCGGGGAGGTGCTCGCGTTGCTAGGCGAAAATGGCGCCGGCAAAAGCACGCTCATCAAGATTCTCGGCGGCGCCCATCAACCGGACGAGGGCACGATCGAGATCGATGGCCAGCCGGCCTCCGTCGCCACCCCGCAGACTTCGCAGGCGGCCGGCATCGGGATCATTTATCAGGAGTTCAACCTCATCCCGCACCTGTCCGCCCGCGAGAATATTTTCCTCGGACAGGAACCCGGCCGCATCAGCTTCATTCCCCGCGCCAGCGAGGAGGCACGGGCGCAGGCATTGTTCGGGCGGATCGGCGTGGAGGTGCCGATCGATGCCGAGTGCAATAGCCTCACCGTCGCCCAGCAGCAGATCGTCGAGATCGCCAAGACACTCTCGCAGGATGCCCGCATCATCGTGATGGATGAACCCAGCGCCGCCCTCTCCCCCCGCGAAACCAAGGGACTGTTCCGGGTGATCGACGAATTGAAATCGCAGGGTATCGGGATCATTTACATCAGCCACCGGCTCGATGAGATTTTTGAGATTGCCGACCGCGTCACCTTCCTGCGGGACGGCGAACACATCGACACCCGCCCCATCGAGGACCTAACCCGCGAACAGATGATCGAATTGATGGTTGGCCGCAGTCTCGACAAGGAATTCCCGAAACGCGACACCACCCCCGGCCAGCCCCGCTTGGTTGTCGAAAACCTCAACAGCGGCGAGCGCGTGCAGGATGTGTCGCTCGAGATTCGGGCCGGCGAAGTGCTCGGCCTGACCGGGCTCGTCGGAGCCGGCCGCACGGAGACGGCACGACTGCTTTTCGGGGCCGACCGACCCGACAGCGGCAGCCTCCAACTCGACGGCCAACCGCTCACCATCAACAACCCGCGGGACGCCATCCGGCAGGGTATTTGCCTGCTGACCGAGGATCGCAAGGCGCAGGGACTCGTCCTCGGCCAGACGGTCCGCGAAAACTTCGGACTGCCGAATCTCCGCCACTTCTCCTCGGGCGGCTTCATTCGGCAAAGTGAAGAGGCTCTGGCCTTCGCCGGATACGTCGACCAGATTCAAATCAAGGTCACCGGCCCCGAGCAGGTCGCCGGCACGCTTTCCGGCGGCAACCAACAAAAGGTCGTTCTCGCCAAGTGGCTCCAGCGCAACGCCGAGGTGGTCATCTTCGACGAACCCACCCGAGGCATCGACGTCGGGGCCAAGTACGAAATTTATCAACTGATCAACCAACTCGCCGAACAGGGCAAGGCCGTGCTCATGATCAGCTCCGAATTGCCGGAAATCCTCGGCATGAGCGACCGCATCATCGTCATGAACGAAGGCCGAATCACCGGCGAAATCACCGATGTGCCAAGCGCGACTCAGGAAGACGTGATGCATCTGGCCACAATTCAGGTAAGCGGTGAGGGGTCAGGAGTTAGGGGTGAGGCAGCGTGAGTATTCGGGACTACAGGGATTTGCTTGTGTGGCAGAAGGCAATGGTTTACGCGAAAGAGATTTACCAGTTGACCAAATCGTTCCCGAAGGAGGAACAATTCGGGCTTACATCACAAATTCGTCGCGCGGCCGTATCAGTTCCCTCCAACATCGCTGAGGGCCATGCGAGATTGGGAAAAGAATTTGCCCACTTCCTTTCCATTGCCCGGGGCTCTCTCGCCGAGTCGGAATGTCAGTTGATCCTGTCAGTCGACCTCGGATACCTAAAAAAGGAAACGACCAAAAACGCCCTGTCATTGGCCGACGAACTTAAACGAATGATTCCCACCCTCATTCGCCGCCTAAAGGAAAAAAACTAACCCCGCACCCCTGCCCCCTAACCCGTTCACTTGACACAATTCAACGACACAAAAAGTCACTTCGACTACGGCACCCTGTTCGTGCACGCGCTGCTCTGCGCCTGGTTCAGGTATGT
>JAPPPH010000355.1 GCA_028817635.1 Verrucomicrobiales bacterium
GCCCGTACCAAGGGCCGATGCCGTGGTAGTAGTCGATCTCACCGTAGTGAATTTCGCCCAGCAGCCCGCGATCAATCACCGCCTTCGTGGCGAGGAACTGGCTCGAGTAGCGGCACTCGAAACAA
Source organism: Verrucomicrobiales bacterium (assembly GCA_028817635.1). GTDB lineage: Bacteria > Verrucomicrobiota > Verrucomicrobiia > Limisphaerales > UBA1096 > UBA1096. The sequence continues at coordinate 126 of JAPPPH010000355.1, forward strand.
ATGCACGCCTTCACGCCGGCCTTGGCTACGGCACGTCGCATGGCTCGCAAATCCTTGAGGTTGAGCGCCAGTGGTTTCTCGATGATCAGGTGCTTGCCGGCTGCGGCTGCGGCGATGACCTGTTTCGCGTGCTGGTACGGATAACTGCAGACCGAGACAACGTCGATCGACGGATCGGCGAGCATTCGCTTCAGGTCGGTATGGCATTGGATTTCGCCGCCGTGCTTTGCGCTGAGTTCGGCGGAGTCCAGCTTGCGCGAGGAGTAAACCGCCGTGACCTGCCCCTGGGAGGTGCCGTTAATCGAGTCGATATGCGCCCCGGCCACCCAGCCATAACCGATCACGCCAACATTAAATTTCTTCATCAGTCCGGAGAAAAGTTGAGGCACCGATGCCACAACGAACCCGCCCGATTGTCAACTATTGCCTGCAAGCCTAAATCGCGGGACGTTTCCGATTGATCCTATTAGCTGTAACCGGATTGACGATTGCGCCGTCTTCTCTAGCGACGAACGATTCAATGTCAATAAACAACTCAAAATCCTCTTCCGACTGCGGTTGCTCTTCCGGCGCCTGCCAGCCCAATCCTTCGCGGCGTCAGTTTTTCAGCCGTGGCGCCCAGTCCATCGCCGCGATCGGCGTGGCAGTGCAGACCGGCGCCAACGCCAATGCCGCCAAACCGAAACCCGATGGCTGGCGTGCGACCGGACTTGGCCAAACGCGTGACATGACCGTGGCCAACGGCTTGGTTTATGTCGCCGGCGATTCGGCTGTGGCCGTCTTCAAGCCAAGCGGGGAACTGGTGCGCAAGATCGAGTTCAACCACACGCCGCGCTGCCTCGCGGTGGCCAATCGGCGGCTGGTGGTCGGGTTCCGCGATCGCGCTTGGATTTGTGATCTCGACGGCAAACCCCTCGCCAAGACCAAGCGCTTGGCCAAGGAGGCCGTGCTGACCAGCCTGGCTATCGCTGGGGACGGATCGATTTATGCAGCCGACGGTGGCAGCAGTGCCATCTGGCACATCGACAGCAGCGGCGTAGTACTCGAGCAGTTGGCCGGTGGCAAGGGTGGCCGGTTTGCCGTGCCGAAGTCGTTCTTCCCGATCACTTGGGCCGGCGACTCGCTGTTCGTGGCGCATCCCGGGCGGCACCGGGTTGAGCGGTACGATGCCGATGGCGAGTTGAAGTCGCGCTGGGGTAAACGCACCCGCGGCCTCGATGGCTTCACTGGCTGCTGCAACCCGGTGAGTGTGGCGGTAACCGACAGCGGCGAGTTTGTGACCGCCGAGCGCGGCCAACCGCGCATCAAACTTTTTGACAGGGACGGAAAACTCCAAACCGTGATCGCCGAGCCGGAGGCATTCGACACAACCGAACATGAGCGGGTGGACACGGACGCCGAGTTGGTTGCTTGCCAAAACGGCGGCATCGAGGTTGCGCTGCTCGACCGGCAGGTCGTCGCGCTTGATCATACCACCGCCGCCTTCCGTTTGTTCGACCTCGCGTGAACCTTCCGATGAAACGATACGCGTGGGTCGCCGCGCTTGGTCTGGGCGTTGCACTTGGCGAAGCGCAGGAGGAGGCTGCCCTGGAAGGCACGCACGCTGAGATCAAGCCGATTGAATTCAGCAAACATGCCAGCGGGCATCCGATCACCATCAAGACCATCGCCTTGACCCATGAGGATGACCTGCTCGTTGGCATTTCATGGGGGGAGGGCAAGATGGAGTTCGCACAGCCGAGCAGTGACGACGAGCCAAGCCGGCGTGACCGGCGTTCGAGGGGAGGCGGTAGTGAACGCCGCCCTGGCGACTTATTGCAGAGATTGCCTGTGATCATCGCGCTGGATGAAGACAAGGACGGCGAGATTTCAGCGGAGGAAATCGAGAAGGCCGAGGTTGCCCTGGCAAAGCTCGACAAGGACGGGGACGGCAAGTTGAACGGCGACGAGGTGCGACCCTTGCGAACAAGCGGCAGCCGCGAACGCCGACCCGATGGGCGTGCGGAACGCGAGAGCAAACCGCAGGCGGAGGTCGAGAGGATACTGGAGTTCGGCACCGAGGCGGAAGTTGTCGAACTCGCACGGGAGGTGGAGCCGCGGCAGTTATTTGACGCTATCCGCGACATGGAATACGAGGATCGCCGGAAGATCATGAGCGTATTGCCGGAGGAGATTCGCCGGGAATTCCGCAATCGCCGACCCGGCAGACGCGAGCGCGGTGGCGACCGTGGCCGGGATAGATCGGGTCGAGGCGGTGAAGGCGGTGGCGACCGCCCGGAACGCCGTGGCAACCGTGGGCCGCTCTCGGTTGACGACTTGTTTAAGCATACATATGCCATCCGTGTGATTAGCTCGGATGGCTCCGTCAAGGCCGAGTGGCCCATGCCGGACGACGGGCCGCATCCCAAGATGATCCACGCCTGCGAAGACGGCACGGTGTACGTCGCGGGGCATGGCAAAATCGCCTCGTACGATCGGGAAGGCAAACGGCTTGCGATGGCGGACTTTGACAAGATCAGCGACTCGAAGTCGCTTGCGGCCGGCCTGTTCGTCAGCGACAAGCACGTATTTCTCGCGGTCGGCACCGGCAACAGCATGCGCGCCACGGAGGATATTTGGCGTTTTAACCGCGATCTCACCGGCGCAAAAAAAATCATCGAGCAACAGTACGGCTGCTGTAGCCACATTGACATGCAGGTGATGAATGGCGAACTGCTTATTGCCGAGAATTCACGGCATCGGGTCAACCGTTTTGATCTCGACGGTAACCGGATCGGCCGCTGGGGCAAGCGCGACCGCACCGGCATCGAGGGCTTTGCCGCGTGTTGCAACCCGGTGAACATTGACATCGGCCCGGGCAACGTCCTTTACACCGCCGAGTCCGGCGTGGGCCGTATTAAGACCTACACTCCCGATGGCAAGTTCCTCGGCGTGGTCGGCTACGTGGACACGACCGAGTTCGATCGCGGGAGCAAACTCGCCGCCCAAACCTGCTACATCCCGATCGAGGTCAACAGGGACGCCAGCCGCGTGTACGTGATGGACGTCCGCGCCAATCTCATCCGCGTGCTTGCGCCGAAGAAAAAGTGACTCGGTACGCCGGATTATTCCTCGCGCTCACGATTGGCCAGGCCGCCGAAAAGCCGGTGCAGGTGGTGGTGATGGATCCGTTGGCGCTGCCGCTGTCCTGCTCCTGCGTGGAGGGCGTTGGCCAGCGCCGGTACGACCAACTCACCGAGCACCTTGGCCAGGCGCTTGGCCGGCCGTTCAAGTTGACTTTCGAGGAAAGCCTCGACCTCGCGCTGCGCCGCATGAAGGCCAAGCCGGACTTCATCATCGGCAAGGACGCCATGGTTCGCTTCGACGCCCGGCGGCTAAAGCTGCAGGTCTCGCCGCTCGCCGATCTCACCGACCGCACTGGAGGCACGACACAGCGCGGCGCGTTCATTGTTCGCACGAATGATCCGGCCAAACGGCTGGCCGACCTGTCCGGCCGCGCGGTCATGCTTGGCCCCGAGGAGGAGGCCGAGACGAATCAGGCTGCCCGGGCCGCACTGCAACAGGCGCGCTTGGCCAAGCCGGCCAAGCTCGACGTGGCGGGGGCGGTGGACTCCGGCGCGCTGGCGCTGACCGATGGCGAAGTGGCGGCGGCTGTCGTCCCTGAGTATCTTCCGCCATTGCTCGTCGGTTGCGAAAAGGTGGAGGCTGGCTCGGTGCGTGTCCTGGCCAATACGCAGCCGGTTCCGGGCGTCCGACTATTCAGCACGGACACCGCCGATGACGCCCTGGCCAAGCGTGTGCTGGCGGAGGTTACCGGCTTGGCCAAGCGGAAGGATTTGCTGGTCGCGCTTGAGTCAGCCAAGGGATTTGTGACGCCGCTTGGCCAAGCGGCTTGGCTGGACTGGCGCGGGCTGAATCGACTTGGCCAAGCGCCAACCCTGCCAAGTCAACTGCCTGAGGAACTAAAGAAAATCTGGTCGACCAAACTGACAGGCCCGGCGGTTGCCGGCCCGGCGGCGACCGCCAAGCGGGTGATCATTCCCGACAAGAGCCGCGGCGGCACGCACGACTTGTTTCGCTGCCTTGACGCGACCGACGGCAGCGAGGTGTGGCGGCTGGAGTACGAGGCGGATCGTGAATTGGACTACAGCAATTCGCCCCGCGCGACCCCGGTCATTCACGACGGACTGGTCTATTTGCACGGCGCACTGGGTGACCTGCACTGCGTCCGACTCGATACCGGCGAGGTGGTTTGGCGAACGAATTATTACCGCGAATACGGCGGCAAGTTGCTGGCATGGGGCTCGAGTTCGCCGCCGTTGATTGTCGGTGACAAGCTCATCATTAACCCCGGTGAGCCCGATGCCTCGGTTGTCTCGCTACACCGGAAAACCGGAAAGTTGATCTGGAAAACACCCGGCCATGCGGCTGCCTACTCGGCGTTCGTCGTGGGTGAACTTGGTGGTCGTCTTCAGATCGTAGGCTACGACTCAGGCAGCCTCGGCGGCTGGGACACGGCCACGGGGAAGCGGCTTTGGCAGCACGTGCCCACTGAGGGTTCGGACTTCAACGTCACCACGCCGCTGATTCACGAGGGCAAACTTTTGCTCGCCACCGAGAACAACGCCACGCGGCTACACCGATTTTTGAAAAACGGGTTGCTCGATGACAAGCCGCTGAAGGCCAACTCCAGCCTCGCGCCGGACACCTGCTCGCCGGTCATCGTCGGCGATCGCGTGTTCGCCACTGCCTATGGCGAAATGTACTGCCTTGACCTGAAGGATAATTTGAAAACCGTGTGGGTGGCAGAGGATGACATGTTTTTTGATCACTCAAATGTGATCAGCGGCAACGGCCGCGTGCTCGTCTGGACCCAGAGTGGGGACCTGCTGTTGCTCGATGCGATGGCGAATGAGTTCAAGCCGCTACGTCGATTGCGCCCCTTCGGAGATGGCAAGGTCGACTCGATGTCCCACCCCGCCATCGTCGGAAACCGGCTCTACCTTCGTGGCCCCAGCGAACTCGCCTGTTTTGCGTTGAACGGAAAATGAACATGGATGGACAGGATAGGCAGGATGAATTAAACCGGACGCGCTTGGCCAAGCGGAGTCCAGTTTTTGCGGCAATTTAGCCCAGTGACTCGAGCACGTCGGGGTCGCGGACGTCGACCCAGCGACCTTCAATTTTTGCGCCGGCGATCGGTTCGCCTGCGTCGATCATGGTTTCGATGGCATCCGTCAACTCGTACTCGCCGCGCGGGGATTTTTGCAGCCTCGCCGTGTGATCGAACACGACGGGCTGAAATATGTAGATGCCGGCGTTGTACCAAACCGGTTCGCCGTCCTTGAGCCAGCCCTCGGCGCGAAGTTGGTCGAGTTGTGCGTCACTGGGTTTCTCGACGATTTTTTTCAGGCAGAATTCGTCGTCGAAAAAGTTGATGCCGCCCTTGCGGACATCCTCGCCGGGCGTGACGGTGATGAGTCCGGAGAAGTCGCCTTCGCCGAATCGGGCGATCATTTGCTTGTACGTGTCCGGGCGCACGAGGATGTCGCCGTAGGTCAGCAGAAAGGCGTCATTTCCGACAAACTCTCTGGCCAATTCCGGTGCCTTGCCGGTGCCGTCCTGCACCTCCTGTGTGGTGTAGGTAATGTTCAGCCCAAGCGCTGAGCCGTCACCGAAATGTTTCTGGATGACCTCAGCCTTCCAGCCGACGATGAGGCAGACTTCGCGCACGCCCTGCGCGGCAATACCATTGATAATGTGTTCGAGGATCGGTTTGCCCTCGACCGGCAACATCGGCTTGGGTAGTTCCTCCGTGAGGGCGCCCATGCGTGTGCCTTTGCCGGCGGCGAGAATGACGGCCTTCATGCGCCGAACTTGTCGAACATCAATGCATTCGCCTGCATGAGACGGATGAGGTGCTTTGCCTCGATGATGCCAAGCGAGCCTCGGTTGCTGTTCGTCTCGGTGAAGCGATCCAGATTGTCCGAGCCACTGGCGTTCGAGTTCAGCAACACTGGCTGCGGATGCCATGAGTGGCCCTTGAGCGCGCACGGCGTGGAGTGGTCGCCGGTGATGGCGATGACGTCCGGTTTTTTCTCGAGCAGGATCGGCAGTGCCTTGTCGAAGTCCTCGATCGCCTTGGTCTTGGCGTCGAAGTTTCCGTCCTCGCCGTACATGTCGGTGTACTTGTAGTGGACAAAGAAAAACTCGTACTCGTCGTACAGCTCGGCGTAACGCGCGAACTGCTCCTCGATCGTCTGCGGTCCCTCGTGCTTGGTCATGCCAACGAGCTGGGCGAGGCCCTTGTACATCGGGTAGACGGCGAGGCAGGCCGGGCGCATCGCGTAACGCTCGGCGAACAACGGGATGTCCGGCTGATGCGCGATGCCGCGCATGAGGAATCCGTTGGCCGGCTCCATGCCGGCGAGCAGCGGCAGGGCGGCCTCGTAAAACTGGCCGATCAACTTGGCCGCCTTTTGCGCCTTGGCGCAGTTGGGGTTGTCCGGCTGCGTCTCGGCGATCGGCAGACCCTCTCGATGTGGATCGGTGTCGCTGAGCGGCCCGGCCAAGTCGGCCCCACGAAAGATCACCACGAATCGATGACCCTTGCCCGGCGTGATCACCACCTCAGCATCGCCGATCTGCTTGATGTGTTCCGAGAGCTTGGCGCAGCGCTCCTCGCACAGCTCGGTCTCGATGCGGCCCGCGCGCCGGTCGGTAACCAGCCCGTTTTCGTCCAGCGTACAAAAGTTGGCCCGCGCGGCGACGTCGCCCGGGCGCAGCTCCAAACCAAGGCCAAGCGCCTCAATCACACCGCGTCCGACTTCGTATTCCAGTGGGTCGTAGCCGAACAGGCCAAGGTGGCCGGGACCGCTGCCGGGCGTGATGCCGTGAGCGGCCGGGATCAGGCGTCCCATGGCCGAGTCCTTGGCCAGAGCGTCGAGGTTTGGCGTGTTGGCCGCCTCGAGCGGGGTCTTGTAATCCGTGGCAGCCGTGGCGATATCGCCGAGGCCATCCATCACGAGCAGGGCCATCTTGGCCCCGTTTTTCAGGGTCAGGTCAGAGTAAACTGAATCGATATTCATAAAAAACCGCGCTTGGCCAAGCGCGGGCGGATTGTGCTGGCCACTAGCCCGGGGGTCAACTAGAACCACCCCAACACATGAGCAGCTTATTCATAAACGGTCAGGGAGGCCTCCTTATGTGTTTGGACGAGATCGGCTTCTCCGGTCTCCAAGGCTGGGAAGCGATCGAAGGAGTGATCCAAGTTGTCGTCCTCATTACCATTAAGCGAGGAGGCTAGTGAACAAACGGAGAAGCAGTTTAAAACTCAGAAAAACTTTCTGGCTTGGACGCTTGGACAGGAGGCAACACCGGAGACCGTGTGACTTGGGATTTTGCAGCGATTGAGGGCGAGTAAATTTTGAAAGTGGTCAACTCGTTCAGACTGTGTGGGTTGGCTATTTGTGAATAAGGTGCGACAGATTGTCCCTTAGAAACCACAATCTATTGTGGTTCTGTGAATAAGATATCCTCTATATTGTGTTTTCGGGCTTTACTCGAACACCATTCTTCGCTCTGATTTGTGCGGCATGTATCTGAAGAATCTCACCGCTTTGGGCTTCAAATCTTTCGCGGACAAGACGTCGCTCGATTTTCAGCCCGGCGTGACGGCGATTGTGGGGCCGAACGGTTGCGGCAAATCGAATGTGTCGGATGCGTTGCGCTGGGTTTTGGGTGAGCAATCGGCCAAGGCGCTCCGGGGTTCCGGGATGGCCGATGTCATTTTCAACGGCACTGACAAGCGCAAGGCGCTGAGCATGGCCGAGGTGTCGCTTACGATTGGGGGAATCGATTCCGAGCAACTCAAGACGGCCGGGGTGGATCTGCCGTACAACGAGGTGACCGTCACGCGCCGCATTTTTCGGGATGGGGGCAGCGAGTATTTCATCAACAAAGTCTCGTGTCGGTTGCGGGACATTCAGCAACTTTTCATGGGCACCGGCATGGGCCGCGCCAGCTACGGCATCATGGCGCAGGGGAACATCACCCAGCTCATTTCCAGCAAGCCGGACGACCGGCGCCTGGTGTTCGAGGAGGCCGCTGGCATCACGCGGTTCAAACAGCAAAAGAGGGAGGCACTGCGCAAGCTCGATTACACCGAGCAAAATCTGCTTCGTGTTTCCGACACCATACGCGAGGTTAAGCGCCAGATCGGTTCGCTCCAGCGGCAGGCTGCCAAGGCCAAGCGGTACAAGGAGTTCATGGGCGAACTCCAGAGCCTTGAGGGCCAACTCGCCCGGCATCAACTGGGCGATCTGCAAAACAAGGTTCAGCTCAGCGAAAAGGCGATCGCCGAGTTCAAGGACAAGTCGGACGACTACACCGAGACGATCGCCAGCGGCGAACGCCAGATTAACGAGGCCCGGCAACAGCGCGCCGCTATCGAAAAACAGGTGACCGAGGCGCAGGAAAAGGGAGCCAACCTGCAGGCCGAGCTGGAGCGGCTCGAAAGCCGAATCCAGTTCAGCCGCGAACGCATCGGCGAACTTGACGATCAGGCAGCCAAGGCGCATGAGGACATCGCCGAGGCAGAGCAGCGCTGGAGCGACTCCGAGGCGGAGCTGACCGAGATGACCAACAAGCTGGGCACGGCCGACAACGCCGTTGCCGATAAGCAGCGTGCGGTCGAGGAAAAACAGGCAGCGTGCAAGGCCATCGAGGCTGAGCTTGGCCAACGGCAGGAGGCGTTGCGCCAAGCGCAGACCGAATCGTTCAGCGTGGCGCAGGAACTGACCCGCGTGCGCAACGAACTCAACGCGCTCGACCTGCAAAAGCGCGGCAACACGGTTCGGCTCGAAAAACTTTCAGCGGAAAAAATCCAGCTCGAGGAGGAACAGGCCAAGCTACAGGAGCGGCTTGGCCAATTCTCAAGCGAGGTGGCGTCGCGCAAGTCCAACGCGCAAAACCGGCGAGGCACGGTGGAGGAACGCCAGCAGCGCCTGACTGAACTGCAGGAGCGCTTGGCCAAGCTTACCGCGGAGCTGGACGACCTGCTGCGTACGCAGGCGGAGAAACGCTCGCGGCTCAACGTGCTCAAGCAGTTGCAGGCCTCCAATGAGGGTGTCAGTGCCGGGGCGCAGGCCGCGCTCAAGGAATCGGAGGCTGCGCTTGGCCTGTTGGCCGACCAGATTCGCGTGCCGGAGGACTTGGTTGGTGCGGTTGAGGCCGCGCTTGGCCGCCATCTGCAGCTGGTTGTTACCAAGCAGGCGACCGAGGCCAAGGCCATCCTGCAGTCACTCAGCGAGGGTAAAAAGGGGCGGGCCGACATCGTGGCACTCGACCTGTTGTCCGGTGGCGAGGCACCGTCGATCGATGAAGCCAAGCTGAACGAGTTCGGCGGAGTGACTGCGCTTGGCCAAGTGGGGTGCGACGCCGAAGTCCAGCCGTTACTTGACAGACTGCTTGGCCGGTTGGTGATTGTTCCCGATTTGGATTCGGCGATCCGTGGCCGGGCAGCGCATCGTGATCTGGATTTTGTCACCCGTGCCGGTGAGTTACTTTCGCGTCACGGCGTGTTCAGTGGCGGTCGCGGAAACGGTAGCGCATCCGCCTCGCTACTCGCCCGCAAAAACGAGATTGCCGACCTTGAAAAGGAACTCGAGGGGCTGGGCGAAACGGTCAATAAATACAGCCGGGAGAAGGGTGATCTGCAGGCGGAGCAAACCACGTTGCAGGCCGGGTTGCAGGAGGATCAAAATGAGC
>JAPPPH010000448.1:0-8762 GCA_028817635.1 Verrucomicrobiales bacterium
CGGCGGACAGGAGGGTAGCTGAGGGGCGGAGACGAAGACATTCCGGGCCGGCGTGTGCAGCGTGGTGAAGCACTGTTACCTGCCGCGTGCCGTGTCGGCGCATCCGCGATTCGAGTTGGTCGTCGTGACCGATGACGCCGATCAGCCGGACTGGGTGCATGAGCGAAATCAAAAGTTCGCCGACGAGTTTGGTATCCCGTACGTGCGTGACGTAGCCTCGGCGATCGCCGAGTACGACCTCGACATGGCGGCAGTCAGTCCGGAGGCGGAGCGGCACTGCAATCTCGCGGTGCGTGCCGCCGATGCCGGGCTGCACGTGATCGCCGACAAACCGATGTCCACCCGCCTCTCTGAGTGCGATCGGCTTGTCGAGGCAGTTCAACGCAATGACGTAAAATTCCTGCTCTGGAACCGGAACTACCTGCCCGCAGTGATTCAGGCGAAAGAGGCGATTGCCTCCGGCGCAATCGGAGCGTTGCAGGCGATTCACGTTGATTTTTATTTTTCAAAAGACGCCGGTCCGCCCAAGGGCTCGCGCGCGGGGGGCGATCCGCCGATCGACTGGCTCGATCGACAGATGGAGGCTCATGCCGATGGTTCGGACGGTGGCGTGGGCAGAGAGGCGATGGGCGAGTTGCAGATCGAGGGCATCTACCCGCTGGGCTACGTGCATCTGTTGACCGGCCAGAATGTGCAGCGCGTGTTCGCCCGGACAGCGACGCATTTTCATCAGGCCAACGTCGACAACAACGTGGACGACCTCGCCACTGTGTCGCTGGAACTGGGTGGGGGCATCATCGGCTCGTTGTGCATTGGCCGTATCGGCGCAGCGAGCCACCCGGACATCGGCGAAATCAAGATTCACGCCATTGGCTCGAAGGGTGGATTGGCCATCACCGAGGCCCGGCCGGAGGTGAGCATCTACTATCGCGATCAGCCGCCGTTGGAATTCAAAAACGAACGCATCGCCAACGAGAACGACTTTCTGTTGATGGACGATTTTGCGCGGGCACTCGACACCGGCAGCGAGCCGATCCTCAACGCGCAGGTCGGTCGCGACATTGCCGCCACGGTTTTTGCTGCCGTCGAGTCTGGCAAAACCGGGCAACTCGTGGAGGTGGATTGCTGACATGACCCCGGTTGAACTGAAAGAGGCGCTGCACAACGGTGGCCCGGTTTTTGGCACGCTCATCGTTTCGCCGTCGCCGTTCTGGCCGAAGGTGCTCGGCGACAGTGGGCTCGATTTTGTGTTCATCGATACCGAGCATATCGCGCTCGATCGCAGTCAGGTCTCGTGGATGTGCCGCACGTACAAGGCGATGGGCCTGCCACCACTCGTGCGTATCGTTTCACCCTCGCCGTACGAGGCGACAATGGTGCTCGACGACGGGGCGGCCGGGGTGGTCGCGCCGTACATCGAGCAGGTCGAGCAGGTGCAGCAACTCCGCGGCGCCTCCAAGCTGCGGCCGCTCAAGGGGCAGCGACTCGATGACGCCCTCGCCGGCCAGCCGTTGCCGGGCGAGCTTGCCGACTACGCACCCGGTTTTAACCGGGACAACCTGCTTATTATCAACATCGAGAGTGTGCCGGCGGTGGAAAATCTCGACCGCATTCTCGACGTGCCGGGCATCGACTCGGTGCTCATCGGCCCGCATGACCTGTCGTCCAATCTCGGTGTCCCGGAGCAGTACGATGACCCAACGTTTCTGAAAACGGCCGAGACAATTTTCACCAAGGCTCGGGCAAAAGGCGTTGGCGCGGGGATTCACGCCTGGGGCGACATCGCCAGTCAGGCGCGGTTCGTCGACATGGGCGCCAATCTGCTCATCCACAAGGCTGACATCATTTTTTTCAAAAACGGCATCCGCACCGAGTTGGCCGAGATCCGCGAGTCGCTTGGCCTCAAGACCGGCGACGGCCCGGGCGGCGACGTGAACATTTGATCCATGATCCGTTTTCTTCTTCTGACGGCATTGGCAGTCGCTGCGCTTGGCCAAGCGCATGCAGCCAAGGTCAAGCCGATGAACGTGCTTTTCATTGCCGTCGACGACCTGCGCCCGGAGCTTGGCTGCTACGGCGTTGACTACGCGCCTTCGCCAAACATCGACCGCTTGGCCAGGCGCGGCATGGTGTTTCGCAATCACTTCGTGCAGGTGCCGACCTGTGGCGCCTCGCGTTACGCGATGCTCACCGGCCGCAGTCCGGCCGTGACCGGCTTCACCGGGGGCAACGCCGGGTTTTACGCCGGTAAAACCGCCCTCACGGCTGAGACATTGCCGGGCGCCCAAAGCATGCCGGAATTGTTCAAGCGCAGCGGCTATCACACGGTGTTGATCGGCAAGATTTCGCACACGGCTGACGGACGGGTTTACGCCTACAACGGCGCCGGAGACGGCCGCGACGAGGTGCCGAACGCGTGGACTGAGATGTCCACCCCGTACGGCACATGGAAACGCGGCTGGGGGATTTTCTTCGCCTACGCAAACGGCATCCACCGCGAAGACGGCTCCGGGGCAAAGGATCTCGTCGACTTCACCGTCGAGGGCGACGACGACCTGCCGGACGGCCAGATGGCGGCGCACGCTGTCAGTCGACTGAAGCACTTGGCCAAGCGCGACAAGCCGTTTTTTATGGGGCTCGGTTTTTTCAAGCCGCACCTGCCGTTCGTTGCGCCCAGACAGGATTGGGAGGCAATGAAGGAGGCCGACATCCCGCCGCCACCTTACCCCGACAAAATCAAGTCGCCGTACTGGCACGGCAGCGGCGAGTTTTTCAAATACGACTTTCCTTACCCCAAGCGCCCGCTCTCACCGGAGAACGTCATCAACGCGCGGCGCGCCTATCTGGCCTGCGTCCGCTACACCGACCGGCAGGTGGGTCGCGTGCTGGATGCGTTGGACAAAACCGGCCTGAGTGAAAACACGATCGTGGTACTCTGGGGCGACCACGGCTGGAACCTTGGCGACTCGGCGTTGTGGGCCAAGCACACCCCACTCGAGCGTGCGGTGCGCAGTCCGCTCATCATCAGCGTGCCCGGGATGAAACAGGCCGGCTCAAGCAGCAACGCGTTGGTCGAGTCGCTCGATTTGTTCCCGACGTTGATCGATCTGGCCAAGCCGGAATTCAAAAAAACGGAACACCCGCTGGACGGCAAAAGTTTGGCCAAGGTGCTGGACGATCCATCGGCCAAGGTTCGGGATGCTGCGCTGAGCTATTGGCGCGATGGCATCACCGTGCGAACGCAGTCCGACCGGCTCATCGTCACCCGAAAAAACGGGCAACTCAGCAAAGTGGAATTGTACGACCAATCCACCGGATTCGACCCAGTCAAAAACAAGGCCGAAAATAACCCGGCGGTGGTTGAAAGATTGAAGGCGTATTTGCCTTAATTCACCAACGTACCGACTTTGCCGCCTAGGATGACTTTGCGGAAGTTGTGCTTCTTGAAGAGGTCGAAGACGATGATTGGCATCCCGTTGTCCATGCAGAGCGAAAAAGCGGTGGAGTCCATCACTCGCAGTTGTTTTTGAAGCGCGTCAAGGTAGCTGATTTTCGTGAAGCGCTTGGCCTTCGGGTTTTTCATTGGGTCGCTGTCGTAAATTCCATCGACCTTGGTGGCCTTGAGAATGACCTCGGCGGCGATCTCGTTGGCACGCAAGGCGGCGGCCGTGTCGGTGGAGCAGTACGGGTTGCCGGTGCCACCGCCGAAGATGACCACGCGACCTTTCTCCATGTGTCGCACCGCGCGCCGGCGGATGAAAGGCTCGGCCACCTGCGACATGGTGATGGCGGATTGGACGCGGGTTGGCACGCCCTGTTTTTCGAGTGCATCCTGCAGCGCCATGGAGTTGATTACGGTGGCGAGCATCCCCATCTGGTCTCCGGTCACCCGTTCGATACCCTTCTCGCTGCCCTGTAGTCCGCGAAAAATATTCCCTCCCCCGACAACAACGCCGATCTGCACGCCGAGCTTTGCCACCTCGCGCACCTGCGCCGCGACGTCGTGGACGGACTCGGGACAGATGCCGCCGGTTTCCCCGCCGAGCACTTCCCCGCTGATCTTCAGCAGGACACGGCGGAACTTCGGTTTGTTGCGGTTGGCACTGGCGGGCGATTTCTTTTTTGCAGGCATGGTGTTGTCGGGTTTACGGCTGCGAACCAAGCGCACGTAAACTGGGCTTGTTGTGTATCAGCCCGACCCATGCGCCGTCAATTTTATGCTTCGAAATTGTGTCTTTTCCCGACTCTGCTCGACTCCGAAAGGCATCGCCGGTTTAATGCGCGCGTGTCATTGGACAAACTCACGATCGTCGGAGCCGGGCTCCTTGGCGGTTCGCTCGGCTTGGCTGCGAAGGAGCGCGGCTTGGCCAAGTGCGTGACTGCCCTCGTTCGGAGAACGGAAAGCGTGAGTGAATGTCAGGCACTTGGCGTGGCTGACAAGGTGACGCTGGACGAGGCGGAAGCGATTTCCGGTGCGGACCTGATCGTTCTTTGCACGCCGGTGGCCAGCATGGCCGGCTTGGCCAAGCGCTGGTTGCCGCACCTGAAAAACGGGGCGGTGGTCACCGACGTGGGCAGCACTAAGCGGCAGTTGGTGGATGAACTGACGCCGATGATTTCCGGTGCCGGTGCGCATTTTGTCGGGAGTCACCCGATGGCCGGGAGCGCTCAAGCCGGGCCGGGCGCCGCACGGGCGGATCTGTTTGACGGTGCCGTGTGCGTGGTCACGCCGACGGATGCCACCGACGCGACGGCGCTCCACTCCGTCAATGAATTTTGGAAAAAACTTGGCTCCGAGCCGGTCGTGATGTCGGCGGATGATCATGATCAACTGGTCGCGAGGTGCAGTCATCTTCCGCATTTGCTCGCCTCGGCTTTGGCCAAGCGCGTGTTGGACCCGAGCCACGGGGAGTTGCAGAAACAACTTTGCGCGACCGGCTTTCGTGACATGTCCCGATTGGCCTCCGGCTCGCCGGTAATGTGGCGCGACATTGTCCGGTCCAACCGCGAAGCCATCCTTGCGGTGATCGACGAGTATTCCGCTGAACTGGATCGGCTTCGACAACTGGTCTCGGGGGATTCCAGCGAGGCGATCGAAGGGTGGCTCGATGAGGCCAAGCGCGCACGCGACGAATGGCGTACGCCGGATGCAGATTGAAATGCCGCTGCCTGACCTTATCGAGATTGTTCCGCTGAGCACTGCGCCCGAGGTGGAGATCACGGTTCCTGGCTCGAAGAGCATCACCAATCGAGCGCTCATCCTCGCGGCCTTGGCCGAGGGTGAAGTGACGCTTGAGGGTGCCTTGTGGAGCGAGGACACACAGGTGATGGTCGAGGCGCTGAAAAAGCTGGGCTACTCGATCGAGGTGCAGCAGGACCCCGGCGAGGCAGGCAACCGCACAATCCACGTGACCGGGCTTGGCCAAGCGATTCCAAACGGCGGAACGGAGGAGAAACCGCTCGAGTTGTTCGTTGGCAACGCCGGCACGGCAGCCCGTTTTCTTACGGCGTTCCTATGCCTTGGCCACGGCGTTTACCGACTCTCAGGCGTGTTGCGCATGCACGAGCGCCCACAGGCTGCCCTGCTGCAGGCACTGCGGGAGCTGGGTTATCGCATCGACTCAGAAAACGACAGGCTGCCGGTGACCATCCACGGCCACGGGCCAAGCGGCGGGAGTTGTCGGGTGGACATTGCGATGAGTACGCAATTCGCCTCGGCGCTGCTGCTCGGAGCCGAGCTTGGGCGCTGGCAGGTCGGTATTGACGGCGAACAGGGAGCCGCCTCGCCCTACGTGGCGATGACCTCAAGCCTGATCGATGTGTTTCCAAATCAGGGTGGAAGCTTCGCCATCGAGCCGGATGCCTCCGGTGGGAGCTACTTTTGGGCGGCGGGGCATATTTTGTCGGATGCCTCCGGACTGCCGGTACAGGTGGCCCGTTGGCCAAGCTCCGGTTGGCAGATCGATGCGGCATTTCCCGGTCGGTTGCCACTACCGCCGAGCACATCACGGCAGGACGATCTTGGTGACAGTATCATGACTGCCATCGCCATTGCGCCTCTGGCCAAGCGGCAGACGGAATTCACTGAGCTTGGCCGCCTGCGGGTGCAAGAATGCGAACGTGTCGTGGCACTGCGAACCGAATTGGCCAAGTGTGGCGCTGTGATTGAGGAATCCGGAGACACGCTCACCGTGCAGCCAGGCACATTGCACGGTGCGGAGGTGGACACGTACGAGGATCACAGGATGGCAATGAGCTTTGCCACTCTTGGATTGAAAGTGCCGGGGATTCGTATCAAGAATCCGGCCTGCGTTCGCAAAACTTTCCCTACGTTTTTTCAAAAACTGGCCGCTCCTGCTCCTCACGGACTGGGCGCGACGCTACGGGATGGCAACGGGAACGAACTGAAACCGGAACAACTTTTTGTAGACTGAATTTTGATGGGAGAACCAATCGTAATTGCACTCGACGGAACGAGCGCCAGCGGGAAGAGCACCAACGCAAAACGCGTCGCCAAGGCGCTGGACTATGCCTACGTCGATACTGGCGCAATGTACCGCAGCCTTGCCTGGTACTGCCTCGAGAAGGAGGTCGATCTCGGAGACGCCAAGGCGATCGCGTCGTTGTGTCGTCGATGGAAGACGGAGTTGAAAAACGACGACGGCCACATTCGGTTGTACGTGGATGGCTATTTTCCCGAGAAGGAAATCCGCACCGCCGAGACGAGTGCCGCTGTGCCGGTGGTGGCGGCGGTGCCTGCCGTGCGCAAATGGATGAAAGCCAAGCAGCGTGAGTGCATTGAGTTCGGTGACCTCGTGATGGAAGGACGCGACATCGGCTCGAATGTGTTTCCCGACACCGACTACAAATTTTACCTCGACGCCTCCCTCGATGAGCGTTCCAAACGCCGAGCCGCCGATGGCGTGGACGAAAATCTGGCCGAGCGCGACAAACAGGACAGCCAACGCGCCGCCGCACCGTTGATGATTCCACTCGGCGCGAAAGTGATCAATAACTCCGAGATGACCGCCGAGGAGACCAGTGCGTTGATCATCAGCGAGGTACAGGAAAAACTGGAGGCCGCGGGATGACCCCGCTCTACTGGTGGGCTTGGGCGTCGTCGAAGTGGATCTTTAAAAACCTGTTTCGATGTCGCGTGTACAACCCCGAGCGCGTGCCCATCACCGGCCCGGTCATTATCGCGGCCAACCACGAGAGCTACTTCGATCCGCCGTTCATCGGCAGCAGCCTGCCCAGGCCGATCAATTATCTTGCCCGTGAAAACATCTTTTCACATTGGCTTTCAGGCCCTTTTTTCAGGGGTTTGAATGCCGTGCCGGTCGACCGAGAGGGAGGCGGAGCCAGAGGTCTAAAGATCATCCTGGAGAGACTGCTTCAAAATAACGGCATCATCATTTTTCCTGAAGGCACACGGACGTTCGACGGCGAAATGCTGCCGGCACAGGGGGGTATCGGCCTGACGATCATCAAGTCGCGTGCCCCGGTCGTGCCGGTGAGGGTATGGACCTACAACGCCTACAACCGAAACCAAGCGTTGCCCAAGCCAAGGATGATGTCGGTTAAGTTCGGCAAGCCGCTTGACGTCGAGCCGCTAAGGGAAAAGGCAAGGACCTGTTCGCGGCAGGAATTGCGGGGCATCTATCAGGAGGCCGCCGAATCGACGATGACGGCCATCAGGAAGCTGCAACCGATTGAGGATTGATACTCCGCTTGGCCAAGCGTTACTTGATGCCCTCAAGGCGCTCCTTCCAAATGTCGTATAGCTTCACCGTGGCGAAGACATCCCGCACGCAGTATTCGGCGATCGCCTCGTAGTTTTCCTCCTTCATCAATTGGTTGACGTCCATCCCGGTGACTCCGTGTGACTTTGGCGACTCAATGCCAAACACGCGACAGTAGAAATCCAGATTGAAGCGCCGGGCGGCACCGTCCCTGCCGCTGACATTGTAAAACGTCAACTGTTCTGCAAGGTCGCAATGCGGCTCGGTGGCAAACCGGTAACCGAGCCAGTTCTTTTTTGAGATCGGCACATCGAGTTGCGCGGATCGAAGGTAAAGAAATGGGATGTCGAACTGACGACCGTTGAACGTCACCACTTTGTCGTAGTGCTTGGCTACCTCCCAGAATTGCGCGATCAACTCCTCCTCGTCCATAACCGGCACGAACTCTACACCGCCAACGTTACGCGAGTTCGACTCAAAATCGTCGGCGATAAAAATCACCTGTCCGCGCAGCGTCTCTGCGTTGATCATCGCCACACACACCACCCGCGCCGTGAACGGCCAGAGGTTCATCATGCGAACGAGTTCCTCCCGCTTGGCCTCCTGCTCCTGCTCCGTGGGCAGTCTGGATGCTGGCCGCATCAGGTATTCCTGAGAGGAATCGTCGAAGGATTCGAGGGGAAGCGCGGAAGTCTCGATGTCAAAAACCAGCGTGGCCATAGGCGAAATATGCAAAAAACTGGCCCAAAAAAGAAGGATGGAGGTTCCGCACGGGGCAGAACCTCCAAACCGCATTCAAACCTTTCAAAGAAGATTATTTCTTCTTCTTGCGGGTTGCCTTCTTTTTGGCAGCCTTCTTTTTGGGAGCTGCCTTTTTCTTGGCAGCCTTCTTTTTCACCGCCTTCTTCTTGGCAGGTGCTTTTTTCTTGGCAGAATTATTATAATACTTATTTTTGGAGGGTTGTTATTTGTAGGCTGCTTAATTATGAAACTTAAAATTTTGGTTAGTATGATTTAAAA
>JAPPPH010000448.1:8772-9867 GCA_028817635.1 Verrucomicrobiales bacterium
CCTTCTTCTTTTGCTACTTCTTCTTTTCCGCTGTCTTTCTGTTGTCAGCCTTTTTTTTCTCCTTCTTTTTGTTTGCAGGCTCTTTCTTGGCAGCCTTTTTCTTCACCGCCTTTTTCTTGGCAGGTGCTTTTTTCTTAGCAGCCTTCTTCACCGCCTTCTTTTTGGCAGGTGCTTTCTTGGCGGCTTTTTTCTTAGCTTTCTTTTTTGCGGCCATTTGTTCTATGTCACCTCCTCACTCTGGAAACGTTCCAACTTGGTTGGAAGTCTTACCAAAGGTGAAACCTAATGGTACTAAGAAGCACTCTACGCGTAGAGTTTACTTCTTGGGAAGGTGACTCTACTCGCAAAAAAATTTTTGACAACCGATTTTTTCAAAAAATAACATTTTTTTGCATCGGGTTTTTGAACGATGAATTCAGCGCTTCGGCCAGTTCAAATGACGATGTAAAAATTCGTACGTTCCCTTACCGTTGATTGTGTGTGGTCCATCGAACCATTCGATCTCGCAGCGGTCCTTCAGTTTCAGTTTTCCTTGATACAGGAATCGTACCTTTGCGAATTCCCAACCGACGGTTTCATCAGAGGCAACGCCATCGTAGTGACCGCGTTCGACCATGAACGGACGCGGCGCGATCAGTCCCGCCATCTCCGCGTAGTTGAATGTACTGCCAAGATCCCACTCGAAGATTTCGTACTCGCCGCTATTTACGTAGCTGTATGGATTTCGTGTTGAGGCGTTCTTGTCCACCCACTCGTTGAAGTCTGCGGAGCAGATGGAGAGGCAGTAGTCGGTGACGACCGGTGGCACACGCATCGCGGTTTTTCCGCCATAGCTCAGGCCGTAGAAGGCGATGCGTTTTTCGTCCACGTACGGCAGAGTTTTCAGCCAGTCCACAATTTGCTGATGTTGAGGGATTATCAATGAAAACAGGGTCTTTTTGAGTGGATTGGCCTTTCGCTGCAGGGTGCGAAAACGGTCGGTGAATATGTACAAATTCTGTGGTGAAAAGGTGATAAAACCACGCTCGGCGAGCTTGGCCGCAAAGTCGTGGTAGGCGCGGTGGTCGCCCTGGCTGATGGCCGGTGGCCGGCCCT
>JAPPPH010000044.1 GCA_028817635.1 Verrucomicrobiales bacterium
GTCGGGGTCGGGTGGTGAAGGAATTCGTAAGTTTCGCCGAACTCGCGCCGACGTTCATCGAGGCTGCCGGGGTGACGCAGATCGTGCCGATCATGCAGCCGATCACGGGCCGGAGTTTGTTCGACATTTTTCGATCGCCAAAATCGGGCCGCGTGATTGCCAGCCGTGACCATGTTTTGATCGGCAAGGAGCGGCACGACATCGGTCGGCCAAACAACTGGGGCTATCCCATCCGTGGCATTGTGAAAGGGGACTGGCTGTACCTGCACAACTTCAAGACCGATCGCTGGCCGTCTGGCCACCCGACCACCGGCTACCTCAACTGCGACGGCAGTCCAACCAAGACGACGATCCTCAACCAGCGCCGCAACGGGACGAATCATTTTTGGAACCTCAACTTTGGCAAACGCCCAAAGGAGGAATTGTATTACCTGACAGGGGACGCCGACTGCGTGAAAAATCTGGCCGAGTCCAAGTCTCAGTTGGGAATAAAAAAATCGTTGAGGGAACAGTTGTTTGCAGAATTGGGCAAGCAGGGCGACCCGAGGATGTTCGGCAAGGGGGATGTGTTTGACAACTACCCGTACTCCGGCGCCGCGACCGACAATTTTTACCAACGCTACACAAGCGGTGAGAAGGTTCGCGCCGGCTGGGTGAATCCCGCCGATTTCGAGAAGGAAAAACTCGACTGAGCGCTTGGCCAAGCGCTTGGGTCGGGGCGTGGCCGTTGGTGAATATGCCGATCCATCGCGGCGTCCCGATTGGCGTAGCGGGCTGTTTTTTATGCTGATTTCGGCTGGCCACTTGGCCAAGCGGATGGCAGCATCCGCCCGTCCTTACAATTTTTCAACAAAACTGATTGATCATGTACATGACTAAAACAATGTTGCTCGGAGCCGCGCTTGGCCTGTCTTTGGCCGGTGCGCAGGCTGGTGACTGGGGGAACTGGCGCGGGCCAAACTACGACGGTTCCACCGACGCGAAAAACCTGCCAACCAAGTTCAGCAAGACGGAAAACGTTCGCTGGAGCGTGAAGATGGACGGCCCCAGCGCCGCCACTCCGGTGATCTGGGGCGATAACGTCTTCGTCTCCTCGTCCAATCAGGAGAAGGAACGATTGACGGCAAACTGTTACGACCGCAAAACCGGCGCGCTGAAGTGGTCGCACCAGGTGGCTAAGGGGTTCCGGCAGGACAACCGCAGCAACTACGCCTCGCCTTCGCCGGTCACCGACGGGCAGGTTGTGACCTTCTTTTACGGTGGCGGCGAACTGGCCACGTTCAACATGGACGGTGACAAGTTGTGGGAGTTGAACCTCCAAAAGAAACACGGGGAGTTCGCCTTCCTGTGGACATTCTCCACCAGCCCGTTGATCCATGATGGCATCCTTTACATGCAGGTTCTGCAGCGCGACACCAAGGTGAGCGGCCGCGGCAGCGACGACAACCGCTCCTACCTGCTGGCGCTCGATCCCAAGACTGGCAAGCAGCTCTGGAAACATTATCGCCCGGCCAAGGCTCGCTCCGAGTCGCTCGAGGCGTTCAGTACGCCGATGCCGTTCAGCAACAATGGTCGCGATGAAATCGTGATCGTCGGTGGCGACTGCCTGACCGGGCACGATCCCAAGACCGGCAAGGAACTGTGGCGCTGGGGCACGTGGAACCCGTCGCGCATCGGTCACTGGCGTCTCGTGCCGTCTCCGGTTGCCGGCAAGGGTGTTTTGCTCGCCTGCGGACCGAAGGGGGCGCCGGTGTTTGCCATTAAGGCCGGGGCCAAAGGTGACGTGAGCGAGGACAAGTCGAGCATCGCCTGGCACAGCGAAGGCCGCCGTGATCAGGTGACCAGTGATGTCAGTACACCGCTGTTTTATCAGGGCAACTTTTACGTGTTGTACGGGGAGGGCCGCGACAAGATTCTCTCCTGCGTCGATCCGAAGAGTGGCAAGGTCAAGTGGGCTACCGATCTGGAAAGTCGCTCGCTTTTCCGCGGATCACCGACCGGTGCGGACGGAAAACTGTACGTGCAAAACCACGCCGGCACGGTGCATGTCATCGACGCGAAAAGCGGCAAGGTGCTGCACAAGACAAACATGGGGAATCCGGGCGACGACCAAACCCGCGCCACCATCGCCGTGGCACACGGGAACCTGTTCATCCGCACGAACAGTCGCCTTTACTGCATCGGCAGTTGATTGATTGAGCCCGACTATTTCTAAGCCCTCCCTCGGGAGGGCTTTTTTATTTCACCGGGATAGATTGCGGGACGGCGTTGAACATCCGCTGCAAATCCCGGTCGTTGGGGCCGGAGCCGGGCTGAAGAACGATCCAACCGCGCTTTTTCGCGATCGCGCTCGTGTTTGGTTCCACCCAGCGCCATGACTCGGCGTGACCGTCGGCAAAGGAAAGCACTGTGCCGTTGTTATGCCGCGTGGCCGGAAAGCTGATCCACGTCCACTTTGAGGTACCAAAAAGCGTCCACTTGCCGGCGTTCGAGCCGAAGGCACTCTGCTGGATGCTCTTGGTGTGTTCGTCGATGAATACAAAGGCTTCCGAAGTGGAGGGATTTTTTACGTCACCGATCTTGTGCCAGCAATTCTCGTACATGTTCTGGTTCGGGTCGTAGCGAAAGTTCATGTACATGTTCATCGACACACTGCGGACTCGGGGAATCTCGCCCTTGTCACGCACGGTCGACTTGTCGGCGGGGCATTTGTAGATACCGGACGAGTCGTTGTACTTGAAGAGGGCACCCTTGCGGATGTTCGTGTCATCCACATCGGTGTAGGCGTTGCCATGCAGCCAAGTGGAGCCCTGACTGGTCCAGCCGGCGCGGCTGCCTCCGCCGGGGAGTTGGGAGTTGGCCGGCATGCTGTCGTCGTGATCCCCGGCGTACATCGTCCAGCAAAGTTGAAGCTGCTTGTAGTTGCTTAGGCAGTACGCGCCGGTGGCCTTGGCTTTGGCCTTGGCCAAGGCCGGGAGGAGTAGCCCTGCAAGAATGGCGATGATCGCAATGACGACCAGTAGCTCAATCAGGGTAAAGCCCTTGGCCAAGCGGGCTCGACGGGGACGGGTGTCGAGTGGTGTTTTCATCTGAAGCGCAGCCTCGCTTGGCCAAGCGCCAAGTCAAGGATGATTTCGGGGAAATCAATAATAAACTCGTCAGCAACAGTTCTCTCTTTACTTGGTTTTAAACGCCCAAAGGTGCTCATTTCCCCGAAGATAGAGGGTGTTGTCGACGATTGCTGGTGTGGCCTCCAGTTTTTCGCCGATTTCATTTCGGGCGATAATTTCGAGTTTTTCGCTTGGCTTGATGACGAACACCGTGCCGCGTTCGGCGGCGATGAAGATTCGATCGCCCACAGTGATCGGGGTGGCGTAATATTCACCGCCGACTCCCAGCCGCTCCTGACTGTAGATCGGTTTGCCGGTGGTCGTATTCACGCAGGTAACGAAGCCGCCTTTTTTGACGAGGTACAATTTGTTATCCTGCACGATGGGCGAGCAGACGTACGGGATGCCGCGCCGCACCTGCCACTTCACATGTGAGCGGGTGATGTCTCCCTCGCCTCCAGTCTTGATGGCATAGAAGGCATTCCGACCGGCCCACGGTTTTATGGTGTACCAAAAATCCAGCTCCTCGAGATTGATGAATTTATCTTTGTCCTGATCGGTCATGGGGAAGACATCCTTCATGCGTCCGGCCGGAAATTCTGCAAACGAAATTTTGTTATCCTTGTTTTTGTCGAACTGCTTGAAGAACCCCTCGGCGCTTTCGAGCGATTCCGAGGTCAGGCCACTGTCTTCCGGAAAAAAGGACGCGATACGACTGCGACCGGCGACATGAGCAGTGGACCATCCTCCGTAATAAATCGTGTCGCCAACCGCGAGCGGTGAGACGCATACGAAGCCGGGCAGCCCGGTGGTTTTCCAGACTTCCTTCCCTGTGTTGAAGTCATATGCGACAAGTTCGCCCGAACCACCCTGAAGCACCTGCCTGGCTCCGTTCACCTCCATCACGTAGGGCGAACAGTAACTGTTGATGACGCCGGGCCGCTTGGCTTTCCAAAGTATCTTCCCGGTCTTCAAGTCGAAACAAACCAGGCAGGAATCCAGAGCGCCGTCGCGATTCAGCAACAGCTTGTCGCCATCAATAATCGGAGAAGCCCCGTAACTGAATTGATTGCCGGTGGAGGTGACAAATCGGTGCTCCCACAGCTTGTTGCCTTCGAGATCGGTGGTGATCAGGCCGTAGTCGTCGAAATAAAAAACAACCCGCTTCCCGTCGGTGGCCGGCGTGGCGGCGGCCACGCTCCCTGCAATGTGGTAAAACTCCGGTACCTTCGGGATTTCACGTGCGCCTTCCCACAGCACCTCGCCGGTGAGGCGGTTGAGGCAGAGCATCTTGACGGATGTGCCCACGTGGCCGGTGATGAAAAGCCGGTCCCCCCAAATGATCGGAGATGAGGGGCCGGAGGGCAGGGCGGTTTTCCACGCCACATTCTTCCCCGGCCCGAACTCGGACGGAACCGCTTGGCCAAGCGCTTGGCCGCTCCCACCCGGTCCCCGGAAGATGGGCCAAGTGTGTTCCTCCGCTTGGCCAAGCCAGACCAAGCCGATTAATCCAAAAACGAGAGGTAGTCTTCTAAACATCTGCTAATGATATGGTGGGCACCCCTTCTGTCATTAGGTCTTGGTTTAGTCAACCTGAATTGAATCTATTCATCCAATTTGTTTACCGTGAAATACATGAAGGGGAAGGGGATGGCTTCTTCGTGTCCTTCGTGGTTTTAACGAAACGCTTGAAGGGTTTTTTCGGTGCGGACGTAGAGGGTGTTTTGGTCGATGGCCGGGGTGGCGTGGATGGCGTCCTTGAGATCGTGTTGATGGACGATGCTGAAGATGCGATCGTTTTTCACGACGGTGATCACGCCCCGGTTGGAGCTGAGGTAGACATGGCCGTTTGCCCCGATGGGGGAGGCACTGAACTGGCCGGGTGCATTGAGGCGTTCGCGGTAGAGGAGTTTGCCGTTTTTGGCGTCAACCGCGGCGAGCAGGCCACCGTTACGCACCATGTAAATCACGCCGCCGTAAAGCAGCGGTGACGGAATCTCCGGGATGCTGCGGTTGAGTTCCCACTTGAGATGTGTGTCGGTGATGTCGCCCTGGCCACCGGGGCGGATGGCGATGAGCAGTGGTTTGCCACGGCCGCTTCGCATGTTGCCGATGAATTCTTCCTTGATCCAAAAGTTGTCACGGTTTCGGTCGATACCCCGGAACATGCCGTCGAGTCGTTCCTGTCGGCGCTTTTCGTCGCTCGGCAGCGGGATGCCGAAACCGGGATGTCCCGGCGGCAGTTCCGGTCTGATGGGAAACGTGAAGTGGCCGGTCATCTCCTTACGTTCGAGTTTGCCGTCGCCGTTTTTGTCGAACTGGATTACGGCCTTCCAAAGCGGCAGGGGATCGAGCTGGATATCGCCACCGCCGCCCAGCTTGGAGGAGGAGACGAATAACACATCCTTTCCGGCGACCGGCGTGGAAATGGTCTCGCGGGAGAAACCGGGGACGAACCATTTTTGACTGCCGCTTTCCATGTCGTATCCGCTGACGCGGCCGTTGCCGAGGACAACCAGCTCGGTGCCCTGACTGTGTTGCCAAATCATCGGAGTGGACCAGCCGCTGCGATGGAACGGGCGCGGGATTTCCCATGCGATCTCGCCGTCGGATTGGCGAAAGGCGACAACCTTGGACTGGCTCAAACGGCTGTCCGGCAGGTTGGCGTCGTTGTCCAGCACCATGATGATCAGGTCGCCGTGGGCGATCGGGGAGGTCGACATGCCGTAAAGTGTCTTGGGGGTGGGCATCGGTTTTTTCCAAAGCTCCTCCCCGTTGAGGTCGTAGCAGAGCAGGCCGTATGAGCCGAAGTAGGCGAACACCCGGTTGCCGCTCACGAGTGCCGACGAGGCGGCGGGGTGGCTGGCCTTGTGCACTTTTTCGAGTTCAACCTTGGGTGCTTTTTTCTGCCAAAGGAGTTTGCCGCTGGCCTTGTCCAGCGCGAGGGTGACGAGCCGGCCCTTGGCCAAGCCGGTGAGGAAAATACGCTTGGCCGACAGCACCGGTGCGGAGAAACCGGGACTGATTTCTGTCTGCCAAGCGAGGTTGTCGCCGGACGGTTTGATCGGCGGTTGGCTGCCCTTGGCCAGACCGGATCCGTTGGGGCCGCGATACTGGTTCCACTCGGAGCCAAGCGCTTGGCCAAGCGCGAGGGTGAACAGAAGCGCCGTAAAAAATGTTGCTCGATTCATTGGCTCCGGAGAAGCGAAACGAATTCGCCCGGAAGTGCAAGCGCGAAACCGGCTCAGTGCGCACTTCACCACTTGGCCAAGCAATGGGTTCATTTTCTTTTATCGTGATGAGACTGGCGGTAGGTTGGCGGCGTCGATGAGAAAACCGATGCACACCGTTTTCAGGGCGGGAATCGTCTGCCTGCTGGCAGCCTCGTGGTTCGCCGGGGTGGCGCAGGCTGCTCCGAAGATTTCGCTGGCAGAATCCTCTCATGAAGTTGGCGAGCCGGTTGTCGTGGACTTTTCCGGCGTAACAAAAAACAGCAAGGCTTGGGTCGGGGTGTTCCGAAAGGGAAGAAAACCAAGCCGGAACAATGCCGAATTCTGGCTTTACGTTGACGGCACGACGGTGGGCTACACCGGGTTAGCATCCGGCACACTGAGTTTTCCTGAAAGGGGGTTGTCCAAAGCAGAGGCCGAAAAGTCGCTGGCATCGCTTTGGAGCAGGCACAAGAGCCTGCTGCGCCGGGAGCGGTCGAAGGAGTTTTCCACAAAAAAAATTACGCTGGACGGAAACACACTGCGATATACCCAAAAGATTTTTGGGAACGCACCCAAGACAGGCCGCTCGCTTTGGATTTCCCTGCACGGCGGCGGCAGTGCCCCGGCCTCGGTCAACGATCAGCAGTGGCAAAACCAACTGCAACTCTATCAGCCGAAGGAGGGGTACTATGTCGCACCCCGGGCGCCGACGGATAGTTGGAACATGTGGTTCAGGCCACACATCACCCCGTTGTTCGATCGGTTGATCGAGAACTTCGTGGTGAAACACCGGGTGAACCCCGACAAGGTGTACTTGCTGGGATACTCGGCCGGGGGGGATGGGGTTTATCAGATTGGGCCGAGGATGGCGGACCGGTGGGCGGCGGCCTCGATGATGGCGGGGCATCCCAACGACGCCAAGCCGGACAATTTACGTAACATCGGCTTCGGCCTGTTCATGGGGGGCAACGATTCATCCTACAACCGCAACGGCATGGCGAAGACATGGAAGGGATTGCTCGCCGGTTTGAAAAAAAACGATTCCGGTGGGTACGATCACGTGGTGCGCATTTATCCCGGGCTGGGGCATTGGATGAACCTGCGTGATGCCGAGGCGCTGCCTTGGATGGCCAAGTTCACACGCGACCCTTGGCCGGAGAAGGTCGTCTGGAGGCAGGACGGAGTCACCCAGACCCGCTTTTATTGGCTGGGCGTCTCAAAGAGTGACCATGCTAAAGGACGCCGAATCGAGGCGACTGTCCGGGGCCAAACGATCAACTTGACAGCCAAGCAAACCAGACGGGTCACTGTCCGGTTATCCGATGCACTGGTGGATCTGGATCGTGCGGTGATGGTGAAATACAACGGCAAGGTGAAGTTCAGGGGAAATGTTGATCGGCTGAAAAGCAGGATGAGCGAGTCGTTGGCCGAGCGCGCGGACAATCGTTCCGCCGCATACGCGACGATCACGGTGGGCAAAGATTCGAGTGTCCGGATGAACGGCAGATTGGAGGCGGACCGATACCTACGGGTGGGAGAGTATCGTGTGGTGCTGTTTGCCGATGACTCATCTCGTGAACTTGCCTCGTCCGAATTCGAGGTCAGTCCACCGAGACCGACCTTGAGTGGAAAGCGAAACAAAAACGGCACGCTGACGCTTACCTTCGAGGGAAAACTCGAGCACGCACCCACCGCGCTCGGGCCTTGGCGGGAATTAAACTCGAAGAGCCCCTACACGATCCGGCCGGTCGACGGTGTCGGTTTTTTTCGGGCAGTGCAGTAGTCCGCCCTCAAGACGGTCAGCGCTTGGGCAGGTTTGGTTCGCGGGTGAGCGTGTAGCCGCGGTACCAGTTTTGATCCCACAACCCGCGTAGAGTGACCTTCTCCGTGTGGCCGTCGGCGAAACCGGCGTTGATGGAGTAGTTGTGCCGGTTGACGAAATAGCGTCGCATGCCGTTGTCCGCACTGGTTTTTTTGCCGCTGTAGTTTGAGGGCGGCGCGTCAGTTGGCCGGGGCCATGCGTCCACCCAGTTGCCGTCGCCGTACAGAGGTACGTCAGAGCCGGCGTTAGAGTACTGTTGCCAATACTTCGCCTTTTCCGTGGCAGAGCTGGGTGCGTAAAAGCTTTTGTTGGGATCCTGCATCCAGGAGTTGATCGTGTAGCTGCCTTCGGCTTTGGATTTGCCAAACGCCCCCCACCAGAATGACCAGTTGGTTTCGTTGTCCCCCCAGTTGCCACCGCCCTGTGGGGCGCGTTTTTTGACAGTCGGGCAGATGACCGTCTTCATTGAGCCTTCGTAGGCGGCCTGCGGGTCGTTCACGTAACGCTTGTCACCAAGGTACGGTGCGATGGCATGAAACCAATACGGTTTATTCGGGCCAAGCACTTGGAGCATTCGACCGTCGAAGTCCTCGCAATAGTACATCGTGGCCAGCGAGATTTGCCGAATGTTGGACAGGCAGTTGATACCTTGTGCCTTGCGCTTGGCGTTGGCCAGGGCCGGCAGCAGTAGCCCGGCCAGGATGGCGATGATCGCTATAACGACCAACAACTCGATCAGGGTGAAGCCTTTAATTCGTGATTTCATGCCCCGATTAAGTCCGCTTGGCCAAGCGGCGTCAACCGTGAAACGTTTTTCAACGAGACTTTTGTAACTTTTACTCACGGGCGGCGTTTAACTTTTCAGTCATCGATGACGTTGGAAGACTAAACAAACAGAAAGAAACATCATGAAGATCAAAACAATAGGAACCGTCGCTGTGGCAGCCCTGCTCAGCGTCAGCCTGAACACCGCTCAGGCGGAGGAGAAAGCGGCAACCGACAAGGCTCCTGCCAAGAAGGCTGCCGGCAAACAAACGGATCGACGGGCCGACCGCCCCACCCGTGAGTCCATCATCAAGCGATTCGACAAGGACGGCGACGGCAAACTCAGCGAAGCCGAGCGTGCAGCCGCCCGCAAGGCAATAAGCAGCCGTGGTGGCCGCACCACAGACCGCGCCCCCGGTCGCATCAGCGAAGGGCTGCGCGAGCGCTACCAGATCGCTGCCAAGAAGATTCAGGAAGATCTCAAGGCCGGCAAGATCACCGAGGAACAGGCCCGTGAACGCCAGCAGGCACTTCGCAAGCGTCTCGCCCAGAGCGCAGGCGCCGCCCGTGGAGGCGACCGCGACAGTGATCGCAGTCGCTTCTCCCGCGAAAGCCTGATGAAGGAATTCGACAAGAACAAGGACGGCAAACTCGACGAGGCCGAGCGCAACGCATTGCGCAAGGCGATGTCCGAGCGCTTCCGCAACCGTGGCGGTGACCGCCGAGGTGGCGAGCGTGGAGAACGCAGTGAGCGTGGGCGTCGCGGTGGTGAAGCTGCCGAGCGCGGTGGTGAACGCCGTCGTCGCGGTGGAGAAGGTGGCGAGCGTGGGCGCCGTGGCGGTGATCGCAGCGAAGGTGGCGAGCGCCGTCGTCGTGGCAATCGCGACCGTGATTTAACTCCACAAAACAACTTAAACAAACTCCGGTAATCACCC
>JAPPPH010000205.1:0-4073 GCA_028817635.1 Verrucomicrobiales bacterium
CTCATAAATATACAGCCCCGTTTTTCCAAGCGGCCAACCACGGGAGACTCCCCTGTAACGGGCCTCGGGTCGTGCGTTTGGGCTTTCGTCCTTGAACGCCACGAAGCAATGCGTCCCCAAGCCATCGAGCACGATATTGTTATCCTTCGAGCCATTGAACTCGAACAAGCCCAAGTTTGGCTTCACCCAATTCACCCCGTCACGGCTCTCTGCGTAACAAGTGACTTCTCGGTGTGTGGCCTTTTTTTTGGCGGTATCCCAATGCGACCCTCGGTAGTACATCCGAAACAGATCGCCATCGCGAAAAATCGAGTAGTAGGCGCATGTGTTCCCCTCCCACGGCGCATCAGTGGTCAGCACCACCTCCTTCGGTTCTGGCAATTGCAACTGTTGACGCACATCACCGGTCATTTTTTCAATCATATGACCATCGATGAACAACTCGCGCTGAGTCCCATTAGGGCCGAGTGACAAGGGGTTCGCCGTCGCCGCGACCAACGCTCCCATCAGGGATGCGACAACCGCCATCAGACTATGGAGTGGACATGTTTTCATCCTGTTAAATTAAAGTACGCAGGTAGTCTGCTGTTCGTGAGGCGGATTCCTCTGGCGTCTCGCCGGGTTGGGCCGACTGATGCACGGTCACCGTCCCGTCGTACCCGATCGATTTTAAGCCATCAAATACACGGCCGTAATCAACACCGCCAGGGTCATGCACTGAGATCAGATCAAACGACACATCCCCTGCGCACCAGGTTGGTAGCGTGACCGCGCCATCCGGTTTCAGCGCTTGGTTTTGGAGATAGACATTGAATATCCATTTGGCCAGGCGCTTGATCGTTTCCCCTCCGTAATCCTGCCGACAAATCTCCAAATTGGCCGGCTCGTAAACCAAGCCAAAATTAGGCCGGTCGATCGCGCGTAGCGTTTGTTCGATGCTCTCCACCGTCTCAAAAAGACTCAGCGTATGACACTGGTGCACCAACTGCACATCCTGTTCAGCAGCCTCATCCGCAGCGCGCTTGGCATACTCGATATCCGACTCCTGCTTCAATGCCACCCGGATACGCGGAGCGCCCAGGCGCTTGGCCAAGCGGAGGTACGGTGTAATGTTTCGCAACGCATTCGGCCCGTTTTCGTTGTTATACACCGTGTCAAAGTCACCGGTGATCATGCTCACGGCCAAGCCGCTATCCGCCAGACATTCCACCGCCCTCTCAACCTCTTCCGGCGCCGAGTGCACCCCCACCTGTGACGCCCTCATGCACAGCGCCGCGTAACCACAGCGCTTGGCCAAGTCGGCCAATTCATCGAGCGGCATGGAGGCTTTTTCCTTGGACAAAAACTCCTCGGCAATGCGGACAGAAAGTGAAAGTTGCATGGTATCGAATCGCTTGGCCAAGCTATCGCGACTGACTTTTTCTGGCAACAACCGTTGCAAATTATAGTTGAAACATTCGTTTGTTCAATGCATGATTCGGCAGCCGCAAGGCAAAAGGAAGTTTATCATGGCAAACGCATTAAGAAGTGGAAACCCGGCTCTCGGGCCGGAAACGTTCAGCATTTCCTCACAGGGGATGAACACAATGACGCTCGAAGGAGCTGTCAACAAAACCGCGATCGGCCTATTCCTCGTCATGACCACGGCACTTTACACGTGGCATTCCCCTTCCCAGCCGTTGATGATTGGAGGGGCTATTGGCGGACTCATCATGGCCATCGCCACGATCTTCAAAAAAGAATGGGCGCCGTTCACGGTTCCCCTGTACGCCCTGCTCGAAGGCCTGTTTCTCGGTGGCATCTCTCGTTATTTCAACAACGCCTACCCTGGGATCGCGGCGCAAGCGATTATTCTGACGCTTGGCATTTTGGGTGCACTACTCGTCGCCTACAAAAGCGGGCTCATCAAACCGACTGAAAATTTCAAACTCGGCATCGCGGCGGCCACCGGTGGTATTTTCCTCGTCTACATAGTCAATTTTATCATGAGCTTATTCGGTTCCGGCATACCGATGATTCACGAGAGCGGCATGATCGGAATCGGTTTCAGTGTATTCGTGGTGATCATCGCCTCACTAAATCTCGTGCTCGACTTTGACTTCATTGAGGAAGGTGTCGAACGCGGCGCCCCGAAGTACATGGAATGGTACGGCGCATTCGGCCTGCTGGTCACACTGATCTGGCTGTACCTTGAAATTCTCCGCCTGCTCGCCAAGCTTCAAAGCCGGGATTGAGCGAACGGTATTCCATGAAAAAAGGCCAAGCGAGATGCTTGGCCTTTTTTATTACCCTTGAAGCGCGCCCGTAGCCGCACTGCAAGGTGTTAAAGCTTTTTCAGTTTAAGATTTTTAAACCAAACCGGATGACCATGGTATTGCAGCCCGATGCTACCGGTTCGGGGCAAATCCTTCAGCGCGGTGCGAAATTTGTTTCGGGAACCATCCGGATTTTTGCGGGGTGTCGTCCATTTATCCAAATCGGCGTCAACCACCTGTTTGCCGTTTAGCACCACCTTCACCGAGGCGCCATTCACGGTCAACTTCATGTGATTCCATTCGCCGGCTGGCTTGGTCGGGTTGGAGCTTGGCGGTAGTGCGTCGTACAATGCGCCGCAGTCATGTTTGCCCACCTTGGCTTTGCCGTGTGAATCGAGAATCTGAATTTCAAACCCTCCCTGCACCGGGTTACTCGGATCGGTCCGGAAAAAGACGCCGCTGTTGCAGCGCTTGGACATTTTGAAATCCAGTTCCAATTCAAAGTTGTCGTATTTGCCCTTGGCCCAGATATAGCCCCCCGGCTTGGCGCTAGGGCCAAGGATCCCGGCTTTGGCTTCCCAGCCACCGGCTTTGTTCTGCGTCCAGTTATTGAGGTCCTTGCCGTTGAACAATGAGATCGTCTTCCCATCGGCCGCTTGGCCGGAAGTCAACAGGGTGGCCAACAGGCCAGCCGCCAACGAGAGTAAGTGTCGTTTTTTCATGTGTGTAATGCGGGGAAAGTGAAACCTGTCCTTGGCAAAAATGCAACCCGCTTGGCCAAGCGCTTGGTTTATCTCGCTGATATTTCCAGCATGCGCTCGATAGGCAACCGGGCGCGCTCGATGATCTCCGGAGAGAGCGTTACCTCGGGAGTCCGCTTGGCCATGCAGTCGTGCAGTTTTTCGAGCGTGTTCATTTTCATTAAATGACACTCGTTGCACGCGCACTTTTCAGTCGGCGCCGGGATGAACTGTTTGTCCGGACATTCCTTCTGCAAGCGGTGCAACATACCGACCTCGGTGGCAATGATGATCGCGTCGGACTCGACGGCCTGACAATAGTGAACCATCTTTTCCGTTGAACATACTTCATCCGCCAAGATTCGCACAGCCTTGGTACACTCCGGGTGAGCCACAAGCGGCGCAATAGGATACTCCCGTCGAATGCGACTGATGCTGTCGTGTGTCCACTCAACGTGCACGTAACAGTTCCCCTGCCAATAAGTCATCGGGCGACCGGTTTGTTCAGTGACCCATGAGCCAAGGTTTTCATCCGGCACAAACAAAAGGTCCCGATCCGGCGGTGCGGCCTCGACAATTTTCTTGGCGTTGCCGCTGGTGCAAATCACGTCGCTGAGTGCCTTCACCTCCGCGCTGCAGTTGACATAGGCGATGGTGTAAAAATTGGGATTGGTTTCCTGCAATTCACGAAGTTTATCCGGCGGGCAACTTTCCTCAAGGGAGCACCCGGCATCGCGATCCGGAAGTAACACCGTTTTCTGCGGGGAAAGAATTTTTGCCGTTTCCGCCATGAAGTGCACCCCGCAAAACACAATGACATCCGAATCTGTATCCGCCGCCTGCCGGGAAAGGCCAAGCGAGTCCCCGACATAATCCGCCAGGTCCTGAATCTCCGGCACTTGATAATTGTGAGCCAAAATGACCGCATTTAACTCCTCATTCAGGCGCAGAATTTCGCGCGAAAGGCGATCCAACTGATCCGGCGGAGTACGGCGTTCCACACGAAAACCGGCGGGGGCGATGGGGGGGATTTCAGTCGTATCAATCACGGCCGAAATGATACTCCACGGGCAGTGGC
>JAPPPH010000205.1:4083-9757 GCA_028817635.1 Verrucomicrobiales bacterium
GGCAGTGGCGGGTCAACCGGCGGCTCAGCGCTTGGCCAAGCGCATGAAAAACTGGCCAAGCCGATTCGGCGCGTGTTACTTTCCGCCCATGCCAATTGACCAAGTACTGCTCGAGGCAGAGGATAAAATGGCCAAGTCCGAGGCCGCCATGCTGCATGAATTTGAAGGCGTCCGCACCGGCAAGGCCAACCCCGCGCTGGTCGAGAACATCATGGTGGATGCCTACGGTTCCTCCATGCGCCTGCGAGACATGGCCGGCATCACCGCTCCGGAGACCCGCATGATCCTAATTCAACCCTGGGACGCGGGAACAGTTGAATCCATCAGTAAAGGCATTCAGGCGGCGAACCTTGGCCTCAACCCTGCCATCGACGGGAAAGTCATCCGCATCGTGCTTCCGGAACTCAGTCAGGAACGCCGCGAGGAACTCGTCAAAGTGGCCAAGAAAATCACCGAGGATGGGCGCGTCGCCGTGCGGCACGTTCGGCGTGATGCGCTGGATGGATTAAAGGAAGCCGGAAAAGAAGCCGGCGTCTCTGAGGACGAAGTCAAGTCAGCCGAAAAACAGGTTCAAAAACTAACCGACGACTTCATTAAAAAACTCGACGACCATCTGGCTGACAAGGAGAAGGAAATCCTGACGGTCTAACGCCGCCTATTTTTCCTCCTCAAATTTCAGTATCCCCGAAAAATACGGGAGCACTTTCTGCTCCAAACGTAGGTTGCGTTTTTCTCCATGGCGGGCGTCGTACTCGTCGTATTGGTGAGGTATTTTCGCCTCTTTTAGTTTTTTCGCCAACGCTCTGTTGGCTCCAATCAAAAAGTCAACCCGCCCGCAATCAAACCGGAACCCGTTCAGGCTCAACAACGCCTCCTTGTGGGTATCAACCATCCTGACGGGATCGAACTTCAACCATCGTTCCTGAACCTCGGGGTTCGGCTTTAATTGCCCCTCTTCCAACCTATACTGAAAATCGACGAAGAACGGTTTGCTGTTTGGGTTTGGAGAAAATGCCGCGGATAATCCAAGCAACCTAATCGACCGTGAGTCAGCTTTATCCAAGCTCTTTAACGACAGCACACTCTTCCACTGCTTGGCATCCTCCTCTGTTAGCGGAAAATTCTCAAAATTCATTATTCCACCACTCATCGCGTAGATTGCCCCAAAAACATCCGGATATTTCATCCCTAAAATCAACGTCCCTCTCCCGCCCATCGAATATCCGGCCAATGCCCGACTGTCCCTGCTTTTGATCGTTCGGTATTTTCCGTCGATGAACGAAACCAAATCCCTCGCGATATGATCAGCCCAATTTCCCGATACGGGCGAGTTCACATAATGACTCCCTCTGTACTTGTTTCGGCCATTCGGCATCACCACAATCATCTCTTTAACACCACCGTTTTCGATCGATGAATCCATGATTGATTTGATCCCTCTCTGGTTATACCTGCCGGATGGCTTATTTATGTCCACCACCCAGCGAACCGCTGGATTGGAATCCGGCTTGGTGTCGCTCGCACTATTTCCGTGCAGCAGATACACCACCGGATAGCGCTTCGACTTGTTCGTTTTGTAACTGGGCGGCAAATAAACAATCACCTCCCGCTTCGGTGAATCACCCAGCAGGTTCCCCTCGAGTGCTTTGCTATGAAATTGCACCCGCGTCAGTTTTCCCGAGTTGGCGATCCCCTCAGTGATTGCGGATAAAGCGATTATTACCGCCAACGCCTTCCATGCTTTCGATATCTGTGATTTCATTTTCCGATCCAAACTAAGCTTTATCGTTCGTAGTGGTAACGCAGTTGCGCCAACATGAGTTGATCATCTTTTACGCAATAAACCATTCGATGCTCCTCATTAATTCGCCGCGACCAATAGCCTTTCAACAGATGGCGCAGCGGTTCGGGTTTACCAACCCCGCTGAAGGGATCTCTCGCTGTATCTCGAATCAATTGATTGATCCGCTTGAGAGTCTTCCTGTCGTTAACAACCCAAAATTGATAGTCCTCCCAAGTCTGCTCGGAGAAGACGATTTTCATTCTTCATCGGACTCCACCAACTTGTGCGCCCTGCCCTCACCCTTTTCGAGCCCTTCGATCGACTCCTGCAATCGTTGAGCATTAGCCGGAACCCGCAACAGATAAGAGGTCTCTTCAAGTGACTCGTAGTCCTCCAGAGACATCATAACGACCGCCTGATTTCTTTTTCTGGTAATGATTACCGGACTCCGGTCTTCGCAAACCTCGTCGATTGTCGATGCCAGATTTTCACGAGCAGCGGTGTAGCTAATCGCTTTCATTTGGACAGAATAATGACCATGTACAGAATATTGTCAATCGTCACTTTTTCGCAGCTACTTCTGTTGATTCTTTTTCAGGGGCGAATGAGTGGAGGAGTTTTCCGGCGTTGACGTCCCAGATTCGCAAGATGCCGTCAAAGCCTCCCGCTACGGCGAATTTCCCGTCCGGGGTGACATCGCTGGAGTGCATAAACGTGGGCGTCTCCGGCAGCCGCCGAACTTCGCCTCCGTCCTCCTTGACGACTTTAACCACGTTATCACCAGCCGACACAACGGCCTGCGTACCGATGCCCAAAAAGTGAACGGAGGTGACCTCTTTGTTAAATCCGCTGAACGACTTCTTTTGTTCTCCGTTAATGAGATTCCAGACTTTCACCGCCTTGTCTGCCCCCACGCTGGCGAGCACTCGCCCGTTCCGCTGCCAACTCACGCCGAGCACATGGCCAGTGTGGCCTTCCAAGGCGCGAAGTTCCCTCCCCCGGTTTGTCTCAAAAATTCGGGCAAAACGATCTGTCCCTCCAGATGCCAATTGGCTGCCATCCGGTGAAAAGGCCAGCGAGCAAACCGTGTCACTGTGTGCCTCGGGGATGCGCAATTCCTCCGAGCCGTCCTCGACATTCCAAATGTAGATTTCCCCGCCAAGAGACGGAAAACCTCCCCCGGTTGCCAACCATTCCCCGTCCGGACTGAAGTCAAGAGCGATGACGCGATCCTCAAACGGGGAATCCTCATCGCCGGTTCCGATTGTATTGGCCAACGACCACGCGGCATTGGC
This sequence comes from Verrucomicrobiales bacterium, assembly GCA_028817635.1. GTDB lineage: Bacteria > Verrucomicrobiota > Verrucomicrobiia > Limisphaerales > UBA1096 > UBA1096. The sequence continues at coordinate 7,162 of JAPPPH010000205.1, forward strand.
CGGGATGATGGCCGCCTCCGGCGAGCCACCAGCCAAGGCCAGTCGCCCACCGGAAAGCAAAGCCAAGCGCTTGGCCAAGCGCCCGCTGGCACTGATCTCATGTGCCCGTTGACCTGTCGTTGTGGACCACGATTGAATCCGCCCATCGACCCCCAAAGTGTAAACCAAAACACCGTCCTCGGAATACACGGCATCGATCCAATCCTGAGTTCCTGCTCCGGCGCGGGCCTTGGCATCCGCCACACCAGCCTCCCGGGCGACCGGGACTTTACCCGCCTCTGTCTGCGAATCGGTAGCCACCTTCACAGCAGCTTCCGCGTTCTTCACGTTTGTCGCAGTAAAGCCAACCTCGGCTTTGGCCAACTCGATCTCTCTCTCTGCATTGGTAATCGCGGTCGTGGCGTCGGTGATCTTCTTTTCCAGATTCTTCTTTTCTTCGCCTGATTTCTTTTGACGATCCTGCGCCGCAGCCAATTCCTTTGTTTGTTTTTCCAGTTCTGCCTTCGCCGTCTTCACATCTTCCTCGTGTTTGGCGAGCGCTTTCGAGATCGACACCTTGGCTGCCTCGGCCTTGGCCAAGCGTTCCTTGGCCGGCCCAAACTGGTTCAGTGCCACTTCAAATTCACTCGCCTTGCGCTTGGCCAAGGCGTCCGCACCGGCTGCCTGTGCCGCCAAATCCTGATTCCCCTTGGCCTTGGCCGCCGCCTCGCGGGCATCTGCCGCCAATAATTTCGCACTGCTGGCCGAAGCGCCGAGTTGCATTATCTGTTCCGTCAAGGCGGCTTTCGTGGCCGCGACTTCCGTAAGTGTTTTCTCCGCGTTCGCAAGGTCGTTTTTCACCTTAGTCACACTGCCTTCTGAAGATTTCAGCGCCGTCTCAGCGCCGGTTTTCCCTTTTGTTGCCGCCTCGATTCGCTTCGGCGGTGCGGCGATGTCCTCGGTTAGGTGTTGCAATGTCGCCTCGGAATCGGTTTTTTCCTTGGCCTTGTCGGCGGCAGTTTTTTCGTGACCGGCCAAGGCGTCCTTCGCTTTTTTGTGGGCGTCCTGATCCTGCTTCAACTGCTTTTGTTTCGCCTCGACGTTGGTCTTATGGTAGCCGACTTCCGCCTTGGCAAATTTCAGTTCCTGCTGAGCAAGGGAAACCTGCTCCTCCGCACGGGGATCGCCTTTCAATTGTGCGATTGATGTCCACTTGGCGGTGTCCCATAGCTGCGCGACCGGCCCTCCGAGCGTGACCAACTGAGCACCATCCGACTTCACACGCATCCCGGTAACCGCAGCGCCGTGGTCGATCGACTTAATCGTCTTACCGTCCGCCGGGTTCATCGCGACCACCTTTCCATCTGCCTGACCAACCAAAACAGTTGAACCATCGCTCAACACAGCCAACGCCGTGACTGCAGCAGCGCTCTCCCAACTCGCGGTTACCCTGCCCGGATTGTTCGCAGCCCAAATCTTGACACCATCCGCAGCGTGACCAGTCACGATCCGTTCGGCATCCAGCCACGCAATGGAGGTTGCACCAAGCGGCGATGCCTCACGGGTGAGCCGTTCGCCGGTGGCGGCGTCCCATGTGCGCACCCGTCCATCGCTGAACAGGACGGCAACCCGTTTGCCATCCGGTGACAATCGCAACTTCTCTGCCGCTTGGCCTTGGACTTGATCGCGCCAAAGCGGCATCATGCTGTTGAGGTCGATCGCCTGCACAGCACCCCGGTCGCCAGCCACGATGGCCCGCGCTTGGCCAAGCGCAACGTCCAGCGAGGCAACCTGTTCCCCACCCGGCATGAGGTTCACGACCTTTGCCGGCTCTGCCGATTTGTTCGACCAAAGTTTGACCACGCGAAACCCGCCCGAGGCAAGTGTCCTGCCGTCCGGGCTGAATGAGAGTGACTGAACGAGATCGCGATGCGCCACGCCCTTGGCCAAAGCGGGATCACTGAGGCGCGCGGCCAAGCGTTGAGTCGGCAGATGGTAAACGAAAATCTGGTTACCCCGGCCGCAGGCCGCAAATTGTCCATCCGGCGAGATGGCCGTGGTGTAAATCGGAGTCATCGTGATCGGCACAGGCCGCCAATTCAGTTTCTGCGTGACCTTTCGCACCTCCCCCTTGGCCCCCTGATTAATCCAAAGTTTGACCAGCCCAAGCTGGTACGGCGTGAGCTTGTCGGCGCCGACCTTGTTGCGGCGCGGCGGCATGTACGGCTTTTCGGTTTGACGAATATGAGCCATGAGCTGGCTTTTGTCAGCGTTGCCGGGGATCACCATCGGGCCACTCTCCCCCCCTTTGGCGATTGCCGCGGGCGACTCCAGATTCAAATCGGCATCGGCGTCCTTGGCGTTGTGGCAGGCGAGGCAGTTCTTGCGGAAAATCGGTAGAATTTCGGTGGAGAAATCGACATCCTCCTTCCGACTCAACTCCGCAACCTCCAGCCCCTCGGCGCTCTCCTGCGCAATGGCAGCCGGAAGCGTCATCGCCCCGGCCGTGAATAACAACAGTACACGTTTCTTTTTAGGATAATCATTTGTAACTGTTTCAAATCGACTTTAAGATCTATTTGTGTCGCCTCGAATTTTTTCCTGTTGTTCTCGTGTG
>JAPPPH010000173.1 GCA_028817635.1 Verrucomicrobiales bacterium
CTGCCGCCGGTGCTCCACTCGTTGATGATCACCTTCTAGTCGGTGGCGGTGTGTCTCGGGAGGGCGTTGGCCTTGCCCGGGGTGGGGCTGGTCAGGAGTTCCCAGTCCCCGTTTTTGTCCCGGCCTATGGAGGTGTTGGCGACCTGAAAACCGTAGTGGAGGCTGTCGATGACCTGTTCCTCGGCGTTGAACAGGTACACCGAGCCGTGTGTGCCGCCGAGCGACCAGCCGGTGTTGAGATAATCCACCGGCCCAAGCGCAGGGTCGCGTGTGCCGTTGCACCAGATAATCAGTCGACCCTTGGCCCGGAGACGCGTACCCTCGGGGAAGGTCCATTGGCCGGGAGCCATCCGGTCGATACTCACGCTCATGCCGGTCAAGTCGTAGGAGCGGGATGAGTTGTTCTCAATCTCGATCCAGTCGCTGGAGCGGCCGACCGGGTCGATCACGGCAGCGTCGTTGATGGCGAGGATTTCGTTCAGTCGAATGCCGGTGGTCGGCGGCTTGTAGTTGGCCTTGCCGGGGCTGATTGTGCTGGTGAACGTCGTCCAACTGCCGTTGCCGTTTGGATAGCGGCCGCGTGATTCGCCCTCCTCCTGCGTGCGGTAGCTGACATCGTCCAGCTCCGCCCCGTTGCGGTCGCGCAGCAGGATGGTGCCGCCGGCCGCGGGCAAACGGAAATCGAGGTGGCGCACGCCCGGCTGTTCGTCGGCGCTGAATCGTTGGTACCCCTGCGCCGGGATGAATGACAGGCGGCGGTAGGTGAACCTGCCGAGGCCAACCTCCCACGTCAGCCCGAACAACGCCGCTGGCTTGCTGTCCATGTTGTACAACTCGACCCAGTCGTCCCCGCCGGCCGGGGCGGCCGCGACGAACTCGTTGAGCCGGAGTTTTTTCAGGTCGGCCACGCTGGCGTTCTTGTTGGTTGCGCCGGGGGTGGGCTGGTTGAGCACCCAGCCGTTGACGCTGCGGCCGATGGAGTGGTCGGCCACCTGCATCCCGAAGGTGATCACATCGATCCGTTCGCCGGCCGGGTTGAACAGTGCGATGGTGTCGCCGTCGTTGTCCATGGCGAACCCGGCGTGCAGTCCGGGTGCTTCGTGGTCGTCATCCAACCAGATGGTTAGGTAACTGTTTGCCTTGATCACGACGCCGGCCGGGATGTTGAACTTGCGCGGCTTGGCCGGGTTGTCGCTCAGGCTCCAGTTTTGCAAATACACATCAGTGCCGGCCACGTTTTTCAGCTCCACGTAGTCGGGGAAACGGGTGCCGTTTTTCACCGTACTGACGTTTTCCGCGAGCACCTCGTTGATCACCACCAGTGGCTCGGGCGCACCCGCGCTTGGTTTGCCGGGGGTACCGCCCTTGGCCAAGCTGGCACGCCAGTTGGCCGGGGCATCGGGGTCGCCGTCTGCGTTGGCCAAGACAAGTGAGTATCCGTCGCCGTCTGCCTCGCTTGGCCAAGCGCCACGATCCTTGTAGTCCACGGACAGCACAGTCTCGCCGTTCCGGTCGATTAAAGCCAAGCGTTCGCCCCGGTTGGACAGGCTACCCTCGTACAGGCCGCCGATGCGTACGCCGGGGTAGCGGCTGCGGAACGCCTCCACGTTGGCATCGTTGACCAGCAACAGTCGCGTGCCGGCTGCGAGCGGCGGGCTGCCCTCGGCGAACCGGAACGAGACACCGTCCAACGAGTAGCCGGAGAGGTTCAGCTCGGAGTCGCCCACGTTTTGCAGTTCGACAAATTCAAACGCATCACCGCCCTGCGGGTTGTACATGATCTCGGTGATGCGGATCGGCACGGTACTGTCGCCCACCTGAAACGTGGCTGAGGTGAGGGCACTCCACTTGCCGCCGTTCAGGGTGCGGGCCTTGACCTGTGCGCCCTTGGTGAGCGTGACGCCGCTGGCCTTGTCGTATTTACTGGCAGTACCTGAGACCGAGTTGGCAAAGCGCACGCGCGGGTCGGAGCCGTCTGTCGTGTAGTAAATGTCCCCCTTCGACGCGCTCAATTTAAGGTTGAATCCTCCCGGGACAAGTCCGCCAAGCTGATTGAACTCCGGGGCGGTGTCGGAGGCGAAAAGGTTCGCCACCTTAAGATGATTCATCATGTTGCGCCTCCTGTTTTTGATCCAATTGAGCCCCCAGTTTTTATTGAGGCTAAAGGTGCCACGGACTGTGTTGTATAGTTCGTCGTACGTCTTACGGATAGCCGCGTCGGTGAGGCCGCCATTGTTGTAGAAATGCTTGTGAACGCGGTCGGCAAACAGCAGGTTGAACTCAGGGCCTTTTCTCAGTTGGTTGAACAGGACCGCGAGGTCGGCATTGTTGCCGGCGCCCAGCTCGCTGTTGATCGTGTTATGGCTGGTGCCGGCCTGAAAGGCGTGCTCGGAGTCCCAGGCATAAAACCGGAACGGGCCATCCGGCTTGTGGCGTGCGGCCCGCCAGTTGTTGTGAGGCCAGTCGCGGTTGGCGATCCAAATCAACGGTAGGAGGTAATCGGCGAAGTTGGCCATGTCCACCTGCTGTTCCAGCTTTTGAAAGTCCTCCGGGTCCGTGAGATCGTAGCGTCGAGCGTTGGAGATCAGTTTTCTCCATGAAGCGCTGCTTCCGGCGCGCACTTCGTTGAATTGAGCCATGACGTCGTAGTTTTCATCTGTCTGATACCAATCCGCGAGGAACTTGGTATCGATCCGCTCAGTGGGGTTATAATAGCCCTTGTATTTGCCGTTGATGAACAGGTTGACGAACGTGCCCCGCGATTGCACCTGCCCAGTGTTCAGGCCGAGGCGGCGGGCCCATTCATCTTTAATGAACGGGCTGGTGTGGTCGTTCATGCCGGCACGCAGCACGATCCGGTCGAACGACTGCACCGGGGTATCGCCAAACAACGGATACTCCAGACGGCCCATGCCGTAGTCGCCCCGAAAGTACAGCCGGAATGAATACTTGCTGAACGGCAGCCGGCCGCTGGGGTTGTAACGGGGCCGGACGTAGCCGCCGCCCTGGATGCGGATACCGCAATCCACCGCGAAGCCGCCGTTGTCCTCCGGTCGGATCAACTCGGCGGACACGGGGCGTTCCCAAGCGATACCGCGGCGCTGTGCGTTGGGCTGTTTTTGGATGCCCTTTGTGCCCCACAAGTGTCGGTCATCCGTGACCAACGACAGGGCGGGGAGACGTTTGCGGCTGGCGGACAATCCATAAAAATAGGTGTTGGTCTTGACCTTCGAGGAGAGCATTCCGTCCTTGGAGGCCACCGCACGGACGATGCTTGTGCGGGAGATGCGGATCGGGCCGGTATAGACCTTGCCCACGGTCTCGTATCGGCTGTCACCGCAGCAGGCTGGGGTGTCTCCGTTGGTCGTGTAGCGGATGGTTGCCCCGGGGGTCTCGGTCGACAGGGTGAGGTACACCGCCTTGCGTTCGTAAAACCCGCGCGGAAGACTGAAGTGTACCGGCTTGACCCGGCCACTGACGGTCTTGGTGCTGTTCTTTTTGCCGGGAGTCGGTGACTCAAAATACACCCACTCATCCTTGTCGTTCAGTCCGAAGCTGTTGCCCGGCGCCTGCTCGCGAAACCGCACCGAGGCCACGGTTCGTCTGGGTGATTCCGGGCTGCACAACGCGAGGAATTCCCCGTTGGGGTTCAGCTTAAAATTGGTGTGCAGGCGGCGTGAGTTGCTGTCGTCGTCCTCGCCGGTGGCGAATACCACCAGATGGTCGCCGGGATCGAGTGTCACCTTGGGGAAGAGCCACTTGGCCAAGTCGCCGCGGTCATCCGTCAGCGACCAGCCCTCGAGGTTGACCACTTTTTCACCGCGATTGTGCAACTCAATCCAGTCGCCATCCACTCGATTGTAGCTCTTGACCGAGGCGGCGCTGAGTTCACTGATCACCACGTCGCCGGGGACATGGTTCGCGTCGACCTGCACCGTCCACGCTTGGCCGTCGAACCGGTTGGGGGTGCGGTTGAAATCGGTGATGTCGGCATCATCCGCCCACGTCAACTCCGCTTGGCCAAGCAGGATGGGTTTGAAATAAAACAGGTACGGCCCCGCCCCAAAGCCGGTGACCGCGGTGGCCGTGACCCCGTTGGCCATCAGGTCGCGTGCGTCCACGCCCTGCACCGGTTCATCGAACCAGACCTCCGCCTGCCTGAACTGCCGGACTGTACCTTCCGGGGGCAGGTGGCTGGCCAAGCGCGGGGGTACGGAGTCGAGCAGTTCGTATGTCCAGGGGTCGTTTTTTGGTGCGAACGCATTCGGGGGAGAGGCTTGGTCGCCGATACCGTGGGTCGGCGCCCACCAGACATCGATTTTTCCCGACGGCAATTCGTCCAGCTTGAATGTAAAGGCGTTGCCCTTGGCCTCGACAGACAGGGCGGGGTAGTCGTTGACCATCAGGTCGCCGGCCTCGATGCCGGACATTGGTTCGCTGAACGTGACGGTGATTGAGTCGAGCTTCTTCAGTTCCCCCGGTTCGGGGCTGATGGAGACCACTTCGGGCGGGACGAATTCGCGTTCCTTGCCGGTGAGGCGGACGTCGAGAAACGCATCGCTGTTGCCCTTGCTGTAATTCAGCAACATGACGCTAAGGACGTTCCATCCCTTTTCGGTGGCACTGCCAAGGTTGTGGATTTTTGTCTCGTGCCATTTGATCGGTTCACGGTTGGTCTTGGCTGAGCGCGAGTTGTAGCGGAGCGTTGAGGTGGGCTTGTGCAGGCTGGCGATCTCCACCCCGTTGAGCCACGCAACGTAGCCGTCGTCGGCCTTGACCTGCAACGTGCCGGCGCCAATCAGCGAGGGGTCTGCCACTCGAAACTTGCGCCGGATGTAAACGGTCGAGTAACCGTTTTTCATGTCGCTCAACTCCGTGCCGCCGTCGACGTCCTCGTTGTTGTAAAAGGGAAGCTTGCCGCGCAGCCACGAGGTGTCGTCGAAGTCGATGCCGGTCCACGCCGAGCGCGGCGACGAGGCGTCCTTGGTGCCCTTGTGGTACTTGAAGACGGCGCCTTCCTTGATGAGATCCACCCCCCGACCCGGCGCGGCAAACGCGGCCAGCGCCAGGGCGAGGGTGAAGAGTCTGTTGGTCATTCGGTTATGGTCTGTTGTTCAACGGCCAAGTCGCTTGGCCAAGCGCGGGTTGCTCTGGATTGGGATGGGGGTGGCTCAGGCGTCCTCCTCGCCGCCGGCCGTGTTCTCCTTGTCGGGCACCTGTTTGACCTCGAGCGGAATGCTGGCCTCCTGCCGGCCGTCGATCGCGATGTCGATCGCATGTTGCCCGAAGTTTTCAAACTTCAGCCGCTGGATGTTGAGAATGAAATTCCGGTAAAGAAACGAGTCGCCGGGCGGGACGTTGACCTCGAACGGCAGCTCGATGCTGGGCATGACGAACTTGCCGTCCTCGTCGACGAAGTTGATTCGCAGCTTGTGCTCGCCCTCCTCGACCCGTTTGAAAACGATCCGCAGCACGATCGAGCACTGCGGGTAGTTGGCAGGCAGCTCCTTCGTGTAGACGGAGTTGAACGTGCCTAGCAGGTTTAGCTTGCCCTTGTAATCCGTGGCTGCGTCGCACAGCACTGCTACTTGAATATCCATGTTGGTCACCCACGCAGCGCCCTCGAGCGCACGCGGCCAAGCAGGGTAGCCCCAAATCGTTAATCTGCCAAACGCTGAACTCGCAGCCGATAAAAGCGCTTGGCCGGGTTTTCGGCCGGGCCGACCGGAATGCGCTTGGCCTCCGTTTCCAGCCCCTTGGCCGGGGTGAACACGTCGCCGGGCAGGGCGCCCCACGGGCCGGTCGGCGTGTCGGCGGATTGAAGCATGTACGAGCGCCCGGCGCGCATGGTGAAGGCGACCTCGACTTGGCCCGCTTGGCCAAGCGCGAATTCGAGCCGCAGGTAACTGTCGGCATCCTTCGGCAGTGTGCCGGAGTAAAACTCGTGGGCGTTGGTCGCGCCGTCGCCGTCGGGGTCGTCCGCTGCGTCGTTCAGCAAATGATTCAGGCCGTGTGCCAGTTCCCAGGCGTCCGGCATGCCGTCGCCGTCGCTGTCCTTCGGCAACACTGCCGGGCCGTCGTCCGCGCCAGGCGAGCCACCGTTCGCGGCGCTGACCGTCCAGTTCTTCGGGTGGTTCAGGTCGCCGAGTGCCTGTTTTTCAGGATCGGTCACGATCGGGATGAGCGACCGACCGTCGCCGTCGGCGGCCTGCGGCCAGTCGTCATCGTCGCTGTACTCAAGCGAGACCAGCGTGGCCCCGTCGGTCGCCGACTGTACCCAGACCTGTTCGCCGTTGTTTGCCAACTTACCCCGGTACGTGCCAAGGATGAGCGTGGCGTCGTCCAGTTTATAGTGGGCGCGGAACGCAGCGACATCGTCGTTGCCGATCACCAAGGCGAACTGGTTTGGTGCGAGCTGCATGCCTGCCGGCACGATGAACCGTACGCCGCCGGAGATCGCGATACCGCCAACCTCGAGCGTTTTGTCGCTGGTGTTGTGCAACTCGAGATAGTCAAAGTCCGCCCCCTCGCGGGCGTGGTACATCAGCTCACTCAGGACGAGGTGGCTCTTGAGGTGCTCGAGCGTGTCCGGTTCGCCGGCCCGGAACTCGACAGGGTCGGACCAGTGACTCCAGCGGTTGGTGTCGTCGAGCATCCGCACGCGGGCCCGGTACCAGTGGCCCACCTCGGCCACGCCTTCGGGGATCGTGACACTATCGGCAAACTCGCTGATGACATCCGACTCCCACACGGCATCGATCTCGTACCTGCGCGGGTTGAGCGGATCGTACGCCGGGGCGTCGGGCGCGGTGATTTCGGCCAGACGCCATTTCATCCCGGCGAACTCCCCGGTTTTGTCGGAGAACGCTGAGCTGTGGAAACGCAGGTTGTTCACCGGGAACCCCTCGCCGCCAACGTAGCTGATCTCCGGCTGTGCGGGATGCTTCGTGTCGCGGGCCGCGGTCTTGAGGATGAAATTACGGCGGGTGCGGATGTAGTTTTTCATCAGCTTCACCATCCCGGGAAAGTCCTTGGTGCTGGCGCGCTGATAAAAACGGCCCTTGCCGGCCTTGCCAGCGTTGACCTTGCCGGAGGCCATGATCGGGTGATAGTCCCACTTGGCGCGGTCGGCATCGACGATCGACAGCCAGTTGGGATCGGGGTGATCGATGATCGCCGCGTGTTCGTCGATCAGCTTGTAGCCCTCGTCGTTGTTGTACAGCAGGTCGAGGATCTCGCGGGCTCGGTTGCCGTATTCAACCTTGAAAACCGAGCGGCGCAGCAGTCGGCTTTTGAACGGTTCCTCGCCGTTGCCGTACATGTTGCTGGCCCACGTGAGGTCGAGGTCCCACGGGAGCGTGGCCCACTTTTTTGTCTCGGGGTTGAGATAGTAAAAATAATTTTTGCCGTAGCCGATGTCGTAGTGGTGGATGCCCTCGACGACGGTGCGGTAGCTGTAGTAGCGGGGCAGATCCATGTTGGTGCGCCACCAGTCCTCGCTGGGGTTGCCCTTGTAGCGGCTCATGTAGCTGTTGAGGTCCGACTTGTCGGTGACCGCGAACGGCCCCTGATTGTTGAGGTCGCCCGAGCCGCCTTCCATCTTGTAGAGGTTGCCGTCCGGCAGGTTGTGCTCGTCGAGGAACCGGCCGTCCATCTGCTCAATTGCGAGGTAGAGTCCCCAGAAGTCGCCGTCGTATTGCGTGGCCCCGTTTTCATCGGCCTCGTCGATGATCCGGAAATGCACCCAGTGCGTGTGCGGCGCCTCGACACCGGTGAGGTTAAACAGCTTGAAGCCGACCGCCTCGAACATCCCGTGCTCGCCCCGGTGCAGGTAGTTGCCCTGCTGGATGCAGGCGGAGAAGTTCAGCTTGTCCCAGCGTGTGTTGTACTCGCGGCCGTAATGGTCGCGCGCCCGGAAGCCGTGCCCCCGGTTAAAGTCGAACTTCCACATGTTCTTGCCCATGGCATAGCGCCACACGCCGCCGCGCGCCCGGTAGCGGATGTGATCGTACACCTCGCCGTCGTAAACCATCGTGCCTTTCCACTTGTAATTGTCGCCGCGGTACTGCTCGTTCCATGTTGAGGTTTCGACGTCGTTTTTCTTGGAGATCAGGTGGTAGACCGGCACGCGGGTCAGCGCCTCGGTTGGGTATTCGATGATCTCCCCGCGGGTACGCGTGCGCCCTTTCCAACTGGGGACGCCGTTGTAGCAAAAGTAGGCAAAGTTGGGCGCCGGGTCGTCGGGGTAGGGTGCGGTGATCGCTTGGCCAAGCGCGGTCCTGATCGGCACCCGGTAGCGGATGAGGTGGCGATGTTGCTGGGTCGCCTTGGGCACCTGGGCGCTGAAGACGCTGTCCCCGGCCTTGGCGTCGCCCGCTTGGCCAAGGTCGTTCATCGGCAGGGTTTTCCAGTTTTGTTCGTACGCCGCGTCGTCGATGTGGACGTAGCTGCCGGGGCGGACGACCTGATACTCGACCTCCAACCTGGCTCCCTCCGGCACGGCGCTAGGTTCAGCGGTGATCGTCACCGCCTCGCCGGCCTTGGGTTGTTTGGGCAGGTGTTCGACCTTGGCCAAGCGCGGCAGTGTCTCGGCAGAGAAGATCGAGTTGGGTGCGCCGGGCGTGGGGCCGCGGTTGGCCGGGCCGACGACCGCCGTGAGTTCGGCGTCAAAAAAGAAATCGCTGCTGCCGCCGATCGACGCGTTGTGCACCTGGATGGCGATCACGTTCTCCCCCTCGACGAGGTAGCCGCCCGGCGAGGTGAGATCGAACTCCACGAAGCTGTGCTCCTCGATTGCCGAGCTGGCGCTGGTGCTGAACCGCGGCTCCTTGGTGGACATGTTGCCGCCGGCCACGTGGCGTCCGTTGACCCATGCGTTGAATCCGTCGTCGTACTGGATCGCGAACTGCAGCGCGCCGATCTGCTTGGCATCCTTCACGGTGAATTTTTTCCGGAAGTAAACCGACGTGTAGCTGTTGCGCATGTCGCCGAGCGTTTTCTTCATGAAATTTTCCCCGTACCCGATCGGCGTGCTGCCGCTCAGCCAGCCGGTTTCCTTGTGGTCGGGCTTGCGCCAGGCGGACCGCGGGTTGGACGCCTCCTTTTTGCCCTTGAGATATTTCCACTGGCTACCCCTGCGGATGAGGCGGTTGGCCTTGTTCGAGGCGTCGCCACGCACGGAGGCTTTCCAGTTGTGGCCGTCGTTGTTGTCGAGTCGGGATGAAGAAATACGATCGAAATAGCCGGGCGTGTCACCGACGACCGGCCACGGGAAACCAAGCCGGTAGCGGACACGGTCGACCAGTTGCCCATCCGGCGCGCGCAGCTCGATGCGTTCGCCGTCGTTGTTGAGTTTGCCGATCCAAGGGCCAAGCGCCTGGCCGCCGAACTTGGCCTTGAACTGATCCGGTTGATGCGCGACGACGGTGAAGCCCCTGGCCGGAATGGAGCTGCCGACGGGGAAGGTGAACTGCACGGCGTTCTCCAGCTTCCAGCCGCTGAGGTCGACCGGTTGTTCCCCGGTGTTGTGCAACTCGATAAATTCGACCTGCTCAATTTTGACATCTGGGTTGAGATGTATTTCATTGATAACCACAGCCCCCGAAGTCAGTTCTCCAATACACAATAGAATAATAAAAACAGAAAAACGGCTCATTTAAAGGCGAATATACTGAAGTACCCTTGTCCTAGCCGCAAGTGACGAAAAATGATGAAATT
>JAPPPH010000307.1:0-8790 GCA_028817635.1 Verrucomicrobiales bacterium
CGTGTGGACGAACGCTAGGCGAAGCCGCCCCGCCGGGCGAGTGATTTCGGACGGCTACGGCTTGCAATTGGTCTGCCATCCGGTACGGTTTCCCGCCTCGAGTTCCATTTTCTCAGGACATGAAAAACGTATCAAAACTACTGGTTGCCCTGTTGGCCGTAACGGCGGTGTGCGCTTCTGCAGCGCCGAAACAGTGGCTGGATTACAAGGGCAAAAAAGGCCCCGGCAAGGGCAAAAACATCGTCCTCATCTCGGGCGACGAGGAGTATCGCTCCGAGGAGGCCATGCCGCTGCTGGCAGGTATCCTCTCCCGTTACCACGGCTTCAACTGCCGGGTGGTGTTCGCAATTGACCCCAAAAGCGGGCTGGTCGATCCGAACAACCGCAACAACATCCCCGGTCTCGAGGCGTTGAAGGACGCTGACCTGATGGTCATCGGCACCCGCTTCCGCGACCTGCCGGACGATCAGATGGCCCACATCGACGCCTACCTCAAGACCGGCAAACCGGTGATCGGCGTGCGAACTGCCACCCACGCATTCAACATCGGCGGCAACAAGACCTACGCCCATTACAGCAACGGCTACAACGGCCCGAAGAAGGAATGGCAGGGTGGCTTCGGCAAACTGGTACTTGGTGATTTCTGGAAGAACCACCACGGCGGTCACAAGACCGAGAGCACCGTCGGCATCATCGCCCCGGGCGCGGAAAAACACCCGACCACCCGCGGCATCAAGAACGGGGACATCTGGGGGCCAACCGATGTCTACGGCGTCCGCCTGCCATTGGCCGAGGGATCGCAGCACATCATCCTCGGGCAGGTGACCAAGCGCAAAGGGCCGCGCACGAACGACATCCACTTCGGCCTGAAGCCGACCGATGACGAGGCCGTCGAGGGCAAAAAGAACGACCCCATGATGCCGGTCACCTGGACCAAGAGCTATCAGGTGCCAGGTGGCAAGAAGGGCCGCGTCTACACGACGACAATGGGCTCCTCCACCGACTTCGTTGTCGAGGGCTCCCGCCGCATGATGGTCAACGGCGTCTACTGGCTGCTCGACCTCGAGATTCCCAAGGGCGGAACCAAGGTGGATCTTCCCGGCAAGTTTGACCCGAAGGAGTACAGCTTCCGCTCCAAGGACTACTGGCCCAAGCAAAACAAGCGCCCCGGCGACTTCCGCCTCAAGCGCCAAAAAAAGAAATAGTCCCCCGCTGACTTGATTTCATTTTCCCGACGAAAAGGCAGGCTGCCACAAAAAGTGGCGCCTGCCTTTCTTGGTACTGGAGGGACGAGCCCGCGAGTCCAGAAACGGAGCGGGGAGACGGAATCGCTTGATTCGTTCTCAGCAAGCTTCAATAAACGCGCCAGCGTCATGGAGTGCGGTGCTCCGCACCGCTTTGGGAACAACCGTTTCGCACCAAAAGCGGCAGGGACTGCCGCACTCCAGGACGCTTCCGCGCCAGCGCCAACCCGCTTGGCCAAGCGCTTGGTTTCGGGGAGCGTGCGCGGCGCGCGTGCGTTTTTTGGGCTGACCTTCGCACTCGCTGGCCTCCTCGCCTTCACCGGCTGCAAGCCGCCCAAGGTCTCGCCCATCATCTTTCGCGTGATGACCTACAACATTCATCACGGCGAGGGACTGGACGGAAAGGTCGATCTCGACCGCATCGCCAAGGTCATCACCGACGCCAGCGTGGACGCAGTCGCCCTGCAGGAAGTCGATAAAAACACAAAGCGCACCGGCGGCATTGACATGGCGGCCGAGTTGGCCAAGCGCACCAACATGCACGTCGCCTTCGGCGCAAATCTTGATTTTCAGGGCGGCAAATACGGCACCGCCATCCTCAGCAAACACCCGATCGAGTCTTACGAAAATCACGTGCTCAAGCAGGCGCGAGACGGTGAGCCGCGCGGCGTCCTTCAGGCCGTGCTCGATGTCGGTCAGGGGCAACTGCTCTTCGCCGGCACACACCTTGACCACACGAAGGATCAGGGCGAGCGGCTGTTTAGCCAGACACAGTTCGATGAGCTGTTCGCAAAATACGAGGGGCTGCCAGCCATCTTTTGCGGCGACTTTAATGACACGCCCGACAGCGAATTGCACAAACGCATGAGCGAAAAATGGACCGACTCATGGAAACTCGTCGGTCAAGGGCCGGGCCTGACCATGACCAGCGGCAACCCGACACGGCGGATCGATTACATCTGGGTTTCCGACAAGAAAAACTTCAAACTTCGATGGACGGACGTGCCGAAAACGGAAGCCTCCGATCACCTGCCGGTCGTTGCTGAGATGGAATTCAAGCCGGCGGCACACCCGATGGACGACGCCCAACTGGCACTCATCATCATCGTGATGACCCTGTTGAGCGCCATCCCGATCCTGATCGGCCTGACCATCTTCAAGGCCAACCGCCGTCATCGCGCGGCAGCAGAAAACTGATTCCCGGATTATTTCAATTCCGCCCTGGTCTTTCCCCCGTTTTTCTTCAACACCTCACCGATTTTAGCTGCGGCTTCGGGGTTCTCAGATTCATTGTTGGCCCAGTCCAACGGGGTATCTCCATCGTCATCCCTGGCATTCACATCTGCCCCTTTTTCCAGCAGGAACGAAACAACCTCGACCGACTCCCCCACGCACGCACCATGAAGAACTGTCCTGTTGAGGCTGCCTTTCGCGTTCACATCCGCCCCCTCGGAAATTAACAGTTTTATCATCTCCAACTCTCCCTCTTCCGACACCCAATGGAGCGGCATGTCACCGTCTTTATCTTTCGCGGAGACATCGGCCCCTTTCTCGATCAACTTGGCAACAACCTCCACTTCACAATGGATCACTGCCACGTGTATCGGTGTGCGTCCATATCCTCCTTTCGCATTCACATCCGCTCCCTTTTCGAGAAGCAAATCGATGATCTCGCTGTTGCTCACAAACGCCGCCAATAGCAAAAGCGTGTCTCCCTCAAAGTCTGTCGCATTCGCGTCACCGCCGTTGGCGAGATATTCTTTGACCGCTTCGACATCCTGCTCCTCCACGGATTCATGAATCGGCGTTTTGGCCAGTTCCTTCACCTCCTTCGCCAGGTCGCCACAACCAACCAGCAAAGCCATCGAGAAAAGTAGAGCTATTTTTGATTTCATAGAAAAAGAAATAGTAACGATGGCATCAATATGTCAAGCAGAGTCTTCCGCCCTACTCAATACTCCACGTATTCCGCGTGGCCGGCCCGGACGAGGGCGTCGTTCGCGTTCACGTTGCGGCTGCCCTGTTTCACGACGATCTCGCCGAGGTAGCGGCCGTACTTGCCGCGCTTGTCACGGATGGTTTGCAGCAGCACCTCGCGGCCAAGAATCAGTTCGCGCAGGAAATCACGACTCGCCAAACCGGCCAAACGGCCGGCACCGCGAATCTCCGGCGCGTTGATCCGCGCGAGCCGGATCTTCTCACCGCGCACGGTGACCTTGAAGCCGAGGTCGACGTCCGCCGTGCAGGTGTCGCCATCGTACACCGCCGTGATGGTCGCCCGATAGTGGTACAGTTTTGCAGGGGATAAACTGGCCATAACCCAAGCGTACTTGGCCAAGCGCGGAATATCCACTACCGTCTTGGCCATGAAGTCTCAGCCTCTTTCCCGACGCCGGGCGCTGCATCGTTCGGCTGCGCTTGGCCTTGGCGCGGTGCTCGCCCCGCACATTCGCATACAGGCGGCCAAGCCCTTGGCCAAGGTGCACGACATCCGCGTCGTCAGCCTACGGCCGAACCATTACCACGGCTGGCCGACACTGACCCGCCGGCGCAACGGCCAGTTGCTGCTCATCTGCACCGGCGGACGCGAGGGGCACGTCTGCCCTTTTGGCCAGGTGGAATTGATGCGCTCGGATGACAACGGCAAAACGTGGACGTATCCCCGGGTGCTGCTCGACCTCGCGATCGACGACCGCGATGCCGGCATCCTCGAGACAACCAAGGGCACGCTGCTCGCCACCACGTTTTCGTCGCTGGCTTACGAGCATTATTTTGACAGCGGCGCCATCAACAACTGGGACGCCGCACGGCAGGCGCGCTGGCGGGGCGCACACCAACGCATCAGCGCCGCCGAGCGCAAGGCACAACTCGGCACATGGATGCTGCGCTCGACCGACGGCGGCGTGACTTGGACAACGCCGTACGACTCGATCGTCAACAGCCCGCACGGGCCAATCCAGCTCGCCGACGGCCGCCAGCTCTACGCAGGCAAGG
This sequence comes from Verrucomicrobiales bacterium, assembly GCA_028817635.1. Taxonomy (GTDB): domain Bacteria; phylum Verrucomicrobiota; class Verrucomicrobiia; order Limisphaerales; family UBA1096; genus UBA1096. The sequence goes on from JAPPPH010000307.1 coordinate 4,239, forward strand.
ACTTGTGGAAAACCGGCAAGTGGAACGGAGTTTGCGAATCGAGGGACGATGGCAAAACGTGGCAGAAACTGGCGCAGATCCCCACCCGCCCCGGAGACGATCCCGCCGAGTATCACGAACTGCACGCGGTCGAGGCCGCCAACGGCACGATCATCGCGCAGATCCGAAATCACAACGCCACCCATAGCCGCGAGACATTGCAGTCCGAGTCCACCGACGACGGCAAAACATGGAGCGTGCCGCGCTCGATCGGCGTCTGGGGCCTGCCGTCGCACCTGCTGCGGCTGAAGGACGACCGGCTGCTGATGAGCTACGGTTACCGACGGCGGCCATTCGGCAATCAGGCCCGCATCAGCGACGACCACGGGAAAACATGGAGCGCGCCGATCACCATTTCCTCCGACGGCGCGAACGGCGATCTCGGCTACCCCACCACTGTCGAGCTGGACGACGGCACGCTCCTCACCGCCTGGTACGAGCAGTTGAGCAGCAGCCCGCGCGCTGTCCTGCGCTTGGCCAGGTGGAACCTCCTTTGATGGCATCGCGCTGTTTACTTTTGTTGCTGCTCGCGTTGCCGCTTGGCCAGGCGGTGGCAAAAACCAGCGCGGTGGTGACGGGGCATCCGCTCGCGACCAAGGCGGCGGAACAGGCATTCAAACAGGGCGGCAATGCGGTGGATGCCGTTGTCGCAGCCGAGCTGACACTTGGTGTGGTGGACGGCTTCAACTCCGGGATCGGCGGCGGCTGTTTCATGCTGATCCGAAAACCGGACGGCACATTCGTGGCGTTCGACGGGCGGGAGACTGCACCGCAAAAGGCCAGCCGCGACATGTTCCTGCGCGACGGTAAAGCCGTCCCCAAACTGAGCCGGACCGGTGCGCTGGCCATCGGCGTGCCCGGCGCGCTGGCAGCTTACGATCTCGCGATCCGCGAACACGGCAAAATCGATCTCGCCGAGCACCTTGGCCAAGCGGCGGCGATCGCGGAGAACGGCTTCGCGCTCGACAAGGCGTACCTCGGCCGGCTTGGCCAAGCGGTGGAGAAACTCCGCAAGTTCCCGGACAGCGCCCGCATTTTTCTCGACCCTGACGGCAACGCTTGGCCAAGCGGACACCGCTTGAAGCAGTCGGACCTCGCGCGGTCGTACCGCAAAATTGCACGGCACAAAGCCGACTGGTTTTATCGCGGCCCGTTCGCGTTGAAGACTGAGGAGTGGATGAAGGCCAACGGCGGGCTGATCACCCGCGCCGATCTCGCCGCGTACAAGGCCCAGCAACGCGAGCCGGTGCGGTCGACCTATCGCGGTTTCGAAATCGTCGGCTTCCCGCCGCCCAGCTCCGGCGGAGTGCACGTGGCGCAGATTTTGAACATCCTCGAGGCGTTCGACTTGGCCTCGATGCCGCCCGATTCTCCCCGGTTCGTCCACCACGTGGCCGAGGCGATGCGACTCGCTTTTGCCGACCGCGCCCACTGGCTGGGCGACGCCGACTTCACCCCGGTGCCAAGGGGACTCGTTTCCAAAAAATACGCGCGCAAACTCGCGAAGCAAATCCGCCCCGGCAAGGTGGCTAAAATCGAGGGTCACTCGATGCCGCCGGACGCCGACACCGACCTGTTCAACAGCCACACGACCCATTTTTCCACAGCCGACTCGGACGGCTGGTGGGTCGCCTGCACAGCCACGATCAACACCTCGTTCGGCTCCGGTGTCGTCCTCCCCGGAACCGGCATTGTGTTGAACAACGAGATGGATGACTTCTCCGCCCAACCGAATACGCCGAACTTGTTCGGCCTCGTTGGAGCTGTTGCCAACGAGATCCTCCCCGGCAAACGTCCGCTCTCGAGCATGAGCCCGACCATCGTACTGCGCGATGGCAAACCGGTCTTCACTGTCGGCGCGGCCGGCGGCCCGACGATCATCTCGCAGGCCGTGCTGGCGATCATCCACTTCATCGATCACGACATGACGCCCGCCCAGGCGCTTGGCCAGCCGCGGTTTCATCACCAGTGGGCACCGGATCGGTTGCTGGTCGAGAAGGCGCTTGGCCAAGCGACCATCGATGCGCTCCGCAAAATGGGCCACACGGTGAAGGTGAACGAATCGATCGGCGCCGCTCAGTCGATCGGGCTTGGCCAAGCCGGCCAACCTTTCTCCGGCGCGGCCGATCCCCGTGGACGCGGAGTGTTTTCGGTCACGCCGTAAGTCACAAATCGTTGCGGAACCGGCCCTGTTCCGGTATCAATCCGCCGTGGCCTCGATCTCAAAAATGAACGCATCCCTGTGCGCGGCCGCCGTGCTGCTCGCGGCGGCGATTCCGGCTCAGGCAGACCTGTTCAGCGACTCGATTTATCCGGTGCTCCGCGAGAACTGTTTCGACTGCCACGGCCCGGACAAACGCAAGGGCGGCCTCCGGCTCGACCGCCAGCGCGAGGCGATGTTGGGCGGCGATTCCGGCGCGGTGATCGTGCCCGGCGACAGCGCAAAAAGCTCCCTGTACCGCTTGGTTGCCGCTCTGGACGAAGGCAAACAGATGCCGCCCAAGGGCAAGCTGCTGCCGACTGAGTCGATTGCCGCCATCCGGCAATGGATCGATTCCGGTGCCGCTTGGCCAAGCGCATTATCCGGTGGGCTGGCGGACATCCGCCCCACGCACTGGTCGTTTCAACCAGCCAAGCGTCCTGACTTGCCGACCGTTCGCGACACCGCTTGGCCCCAGAACGCCATCGACCACTTTGTTTTGGCCAAGCTCGAAAAGGAAAACATCGCGCCCTCACCCCGAGCGGACAAGGCGACGCTGATCCGGCGGCTGAGCCTCGACCTGCGCGGTATCCCGCCCGGCGCGAATGAAGTGCGCGACTTCCTGCGGGACGATTCGCCCGAGGCATACGACCGACTGGTCGACCGGATGCTCGGCTCGGGTGCGTTCGGCGAACATTGGGGCCGCTACTGGCTCGACAAGGCGCGATACGCCGACAGCGACGGCTACGAAAAGGACAACGTGCGACCCAACGCCTGGGTCTGGCGCGACTGGGTGATCGACGCCGTCAATCGCGACGTCCCGTACGATCAGTTTTCCATCCAACAACTCGCGGGTGACATGCTGCCGGACGCCGGGCTTACCGAGAAACTGGCGACCGGATTCCACCGCAACACTCTTCGCAACACCGAGGGCGGCACCGATCAGGAGGAGTTTCGACTCAAGGCAGTGGTCGACCGGCTAAACACCACCGGCTCAATCTGGCTGGGACTGACCGTCGGCTGTGCGGAGTGCCACACACACAAGTACGACCCGATCACGCAACGCGAGTTTTACGAGATGATGGCGTTCTTCAATACCTCCGACGATCGGTCGATGAAGGCTCCCTCCCCGGACGAAATCAATCGGTACAATCTCGCCAAGGCCGATTGGGACAAAACGAAGGCAGACCTCGACAACGAACTCGAGACCTACCTGAAAAACGAGTCCCCGAAAAAACAGACTGCGTGGGAAAAGACCTATCGCCCCACCGGCCCCAGTTGGGCCGCGTTGACCGTCAAAAAACTGGCCGCAACCGACGATGTAAAACTGACCACCGATGACAAGGGCATCATCCGGGCCAGCGGCAACAACCCCGAAACCGCCACCTACACAATTGTTGGCCGGGCCGAATTGAAACGTCTCACCGGCGTGCGGTTGACGAGCGTCAAAGTCAACGACAAGGGCGCCGGCCGGGCCGACAACGGCAACTTCGTCGTCAGCGAGTTGCAGGCCAAACTTTTGCTGCCGGACGGCAAATCACAACCGGTCAAATTCACGAAAGCCGTGGCCACGTTTTCGCAAAATAATTTTGGTGTGGATAAGGCCATCGACGGCAACCCCGGCAATAATTCCGGCTGGGCGGTCGCGCCGAAAATCAATCAGGACAACGTCGCGCTGCTGGCCACCGAACCGGTCGACATCCCGGAGGGAGCGCAGATCGAGTTCACCGTCATTCAGGTTCACGGCAAGCACCATACCCTCGGCGGGCTCCGGCTCGAGCTTTCGGAATCCGAATCACCCGCGACCTTCGACAGCGTACCGAGCGATGTCATCGCCGCCCTCGCCGTACCCGGCGGCGAACGCAATGAGGCACAGGCCAAGACCGTCAGCGACTGGTTCAGCGGCCGATTCGATGAACAGGCCAAGGCCCTCCGCGCCAAGGTCTCCGAACATGCCAAGCGCGCCCCGAAATATCCCGGCACCGACGCCGCCGTGGTTACCGAGCAATCCAACAAACGCAAAACACACATCCACGTGCGGGGCGACTTTCTCCGCAAGGGCGCCGAAGTGCAGCCGGCCACCTTTTCCGTGCTGCACTCCCTGAACACCGGGAGCAAACCCAACCGGCTCGACTTCGCGCAGTGGTTGTTCAACACCGACAACCCGCTCACAGGGCGCGTCTCCGCCAACTACATTTGGCAAAACCTATTCGGCAGTGCGCTCGTGAAAACCGTCGACGACTTTGGCACGCGCGGCGAACTCCCCTCGCACCCCGCCCTGCTCGACTGGCTCCCAACATAGCTGCCTCGACT
>JAPPPH010000307.1:8800-9656 GCA_028817635.1 Verrucomicrobiales bacterium
TCGACTAGACTGGAGCCGAAAGTAACTGATCCTCACCGTCGTCTCCTACGCCACCTATCAACAATCCTCCGCCACACGGGAAGAATTGAAGTCACGCGATCCCGACAACCGCTGGCTGGCGCGGCAAAACCGGTATCGCCTTGGCGCCGAGGGCGTGCGCGATGCCCAGTTGTATGCCGCCGGGCTGTTGAGCCTTCGCAAGTTTGGGCCCAGCATCAAGCCGCCGCTGCCTTCCGACATCGCCGCGCTTGGCTACGCCAACTCCGTTAGCTGGAAAGCCAGCGGCGGCGAGAACAAATACCGGCGCGGCCTCTACATTCACGCCCAGCGTACCGTGCCCTATCCGATGCTGACCACCTTCGACGCCAACGACACCTCCGTCGCCTGCATGCGCCGCGAACGCTCCAACACCCCGCTGCAGGCGTTGACCCTGTTGAACGACCCGGTGTTCTTCGAGGCCGCCCAAGCGCTTGGCCAACGGATGAGCCAACAGGGCGACGACCTCCGGGCACAGATCCGGTACGGCTTCGAGCGCTGCGTCTCCCGCCCCGCCAGTGATGCCGAGATCGAGCGCTTGGCCAAGCTCTACGACGTGCAGCAAAAACTGATCGGCGACACCCCGGAGAGCGCGGAAAAAATCACCGGCAAAAAAGAAGCCACAGCACAACAGGCCGCCCTCATCACCCTCGCCCGCGTGATGCTCAACCTCGACGAAGCCATCACCCGCGAGTAGCCAACCAAGGTAGGGACGCCTGTCCCAGGCGTCCTTGGTTTAAAAACCCTCTTCGTAATACCTAAAGACCTTCTGTAAATTGTTCTATCCGAAGAGGTTCCATTGTGTTCCTCATCAATGTGA
>JAPPPH010000462.1 GCA_028817635.1 Verrucomicrobiales bacterium
CCAAGATGTTCTCGCAGGAATTCATGGATCTAACCGGCGGGCCGACGATGAAGTCCGCGTCGTTCACCTACGCGACCGAGGCGAGGGCATTCGCCGCGTCGCTCGAAGGCAAATGCGCCGTCAAGGCCGACGGCCTTGCGCTGGGCAAGGGCGTGCTGATTTGCAACACGCCGGAAGAGGCCAACACAGCGATCGACCAGATCATGACCGACCGCGCGTTTGGCGACGCCGGCTCGAGTGTGTTGATTCAGGAATTGATCACTGGCATGGAGGTGTCGCTGCATGCGCTGTGCGACGGCAAAACGGCCAAGCTGTTTCCCAGTTCGCAGGATCACAAACGCGCACTCGACGGCGACGAGGGGCTGAACACCGGCGGCATGGGCACCTACTCGCCGGTGCCGTTTTTGAGCGACGAAAAACTCAACGAGATTGCCAACGGCGTGCTTGAGCCGTGGCTGGCTGGTTGTGCCGCCGAGGGCATCGACTTCCGCGGGATGCTCTACCCCGGCATCATGCTCACCGACGACGGGCCAAAGGTGCTCGAGTTCAACGCGCGCTTCGGTGATCCCGAAACGCAGGTGTATCTCACGCGCCTTGAGAACGATCTTGTCGACCTGCTCGAGGCCAGCATCGACGGCACGCTTGACCAACACGAGCTGCGCTGGAGCGACCAGTCGGCTGTTTGTGTCGTGATCGCCTCCGGCGGCTATCCCGGAAGCTATGATAAGGGCAAGGTCATTACCGGCATCGCCGATGCCGATGCGTTACCGGGGGTCAAGGTGTTTCACGCGGGAACCAAGTTCGCCGACGGCAACGTCGTCAACGCAGGCGGCCGCGTACTCGGCGTCACCGCGCTTGGCCAAGGGCTGCAGGCCGCCCGCGATCTCGCCTACGAGGCGGCGGCAAAAATTCAGTTCGAAGGCGCCTTCACCCGCAGCGACATCGCCGCCAAGGCGCTCTGACCCGCTTGGCCAAGCGCTTGGCCAAGTCAGCGGACGAGAAAAATGTGGCCGTCGGTTTGTTCGGTTTCCAGTGGGATCAGGCTGGCACCGGTGCAGGGGCCAGCGACGCAAAGGCCGGATTTGGGTTCATAAAATGCGCCGTGCGTCTGGCAGACGAACAGGCTGCCGTCGTTGCTGAAAAACTCCCCGTCGCCGTAGTCGAGCGTGATCGGCAGATGGCGGCAGAGGTTTTCGTACGCCACGATTTCGCCCTTGAAGTTCGCCACAAACGCGTCCACCCGCATGCCATCGCGCTGAAAGGAAAAGCGCTTGGTTGTCCCCTCCGGCAGGTCCTCGAGCTTGGCGATTTTTTTTCGCATCAACTCGTGGCCAGTTTTTCCTTTGGGATGCCTTCGTTGAGGCTGCCCCGGCGGTAGCCGCGCGTGTCGAGTGTGACTCCGGAAAATCCGGCCGCTTGAAATCGCTCGGTCACCGTTGGCAACAGTCCCTCGGCCTGAAATCGTTCCATCTCCTCGGCGCCAAGCTCCACCCGGGCCAATGCGCCGTCCGGTTGCTCGTGGTGCCGCACGCGCACTTCACGAAAGCCGGCGTCGCGCAGCATCCCCTCGGCCTCCTCGATCATCGCCAGTTTTTCGCGCGTGACTTCCTGTCCGTAAGGGATGCGCGAACTGAGGCACGGCATCTGCGGTTTGTCCGCAGTCGGCAAACCGAGCGCGGCGGAGCAGGCGCGGATGTCGTCCTTGCTCATTTCGGCCTCCTTGAGCGGCGCACGCACCTCGAATTTTTTTGCCGCCTCGGCACCCGGCCGGTGGTCGCCGATGTCGCTCGCATTTTCGCCGTAGGCCAGCACGGCAAAACCGCCCTCGGCCGCGATCGGCTCGAGGTGGGTAAACAATTCGTGCTTGCAGTAGTAGCAGCGGTTGATCGGATTTTCGGTGTAGTCGGGGTTGGCGAATTCCTGTGTCTGCACGATGCGCAGCGGGAAGCCGTGTGCCTGTGCGATCTCGCGTGCCTCGGCCAACTCGCGGCGTGGCAGACTAGGGGAGTCGGCGATCACCGCGAGGGCGCGCTCGCCCAGCACCCGGTGCGCCACGGCTGCCAAAAGCACGGAATCCACCCCGCCGGAATACGCCACCAGACAGGATCCGTATCCGCGAAGAATTTTCTCCAACTGCTCGAGCTTTGCCTCGCTCACGCAGAAAAGCTGCCCCGAAGCCCGATCAAAGTCCAGCGGTCAGGGCGTCTCGTTTTTGTTGTTGGCCTTGGGTTCATCGTGTTCGACGTGCTTGGGAACAATGGCTCTGGACTCTTCGAACGCCTGTTCGGCGGCGTGCTCGCGGGTAGCTTTTTCCAATTCCCACATTTGATGCGAACAAATTGAACTGGGTGAATATAATCGGTTGTATCGAACTCTGGCGATCAGGAAAAAGAGGATGGGGACGACGGTGCCCCAGCCAATCGTGCCCGGAGGCCAAACGAGGCTGATGAGCACATAGCCTCCGATGAAACTGCCAAGCCAGCACGCCAACCCCTTCAGGCCAAAGCAGAGCAACAACTCTTGACGGAAGTAAACGAGTCCGGCGAGGAAGACCATGAATGCGGCACATAACATGACAGGCTTTCGGGGGATATTTACTTTTGATATAAGTCAACGCAACTCAATTCGAATATCCGTCCGGGACGTTTCGTTGTATGACTTGGGTGACAGCGGGAGGATTGCGGTATAGATTGCCGCCTTTTTCGGATGAAACCGATTTTCATGACAACGCTTCTTCTGCTTGGCCAAGCGCTTGGCCAAGCGGAGGAGTCGTTGAGCCTCGATCAGTACACGCTGGCCAAGGGGCCGATCGTCATCGAGGGGGTGAAAGCCAACGCCTCCGGGTTGGCGTACCACGCCGGGCGAGACAGCCTGTTCGTTGTGCTGGATCAGCCTCAGCGGGTGGTTGAAATCGGCTTCGACGGATCGCTTAAGCGGAAGATCGACCTGAACAAATTCAAGGATACCGAGGGCATCGTCTGGCTGGTTGACGATCATTTTGCCATCGTGGAGGAGGCCAAGTGCAACATTGTGATCGCCGAACTCGAGCCGGGCGATGGCGGGGTCAGTTGGAAAAAGGCGGACAAGCTCAAGCTCGACATCAAGGTCAATTCACTCAACGGAATCGAGGGTCTCGCCTACGACCCGGTGGCCAAGCGTTTTTTTGCCGCACGTGAAAAAGCCTCCGCCGCCATTTTCAAGGTGTTGCCCCCGCCGCCAAACAGTGAGGCCAAGCCGACCTCCATCCTGATGACTCTGGCCGGCCGCGGGCTGAAGGATATTTCCGGCCTGCATTACGACGCGCGCAGCGAGCGGTTGCTGATCCTCAGCCACGAATCCGCCTGCGTGGTGGAGGCCAATAAGTACGGCATAGAGAAAGGCCGCCTGTCGCTGAAGGCTGGTCGATCCGGCCTGAAGCAAACCGTGCTCAAGGCCGAGGGGGTCACGCTCGACAAACGGGGGACGCTCTACATCGTTGGCGAGCCGAACCAGTTGTTCGTCTTCGAGCCGAAATGCAAGTGACGCTCAGTCGAGTTTCACGGCAACGCCTGAGACCGGGGTTAGTTCAAACTCCAATCTACTGTCTTCCGCCTTAAGGTTTTTTACCGCGTCAGTTTGGGAAGATTTCAACACGCTGGCTCCGTTGATGAGCCCAACTGCCAGCCGGATTGTCTGTGGTTTGTCGGAGAAATTAAACGCCACGATCGACCGGTGGTTTTCGTGGTCACGCCGATAGGCCAGCGTCATCTTCGCGTCGTTGGCGAGGACGTATTGTAACTTGCCGCGTGACCAGTCCGGCCGATTTTTTCGGAGGGCGATCAGTTCCCGGTGAAAGTTAAACATCTCCATGTCCGGCTTCACCGGGATCGGCCTGTGCCGTCGACCGTCCGGCGCGAAGACCTGTGGGCGGTGCTTCACGTCATCCCAAAGCAGCGGCTTGCGGCAGTCGGGGTCGTCGGCGCCCCACATGCCGAGTTCGTCCCCGCTCCAGATGTGCGGCGCGCTGGTGAAGGTGAACTGGTGCAGCAACATCATCCGCATCTCGCGCACGACTTCGGCGCCGGGTGGGCCGAGTTTGAGCTCCTTGTTGCCGCGCGCGCCCATGCGGTATTTGTACTTGTGCTTGTTTTGAAACGAGGTTCCAAAGCGTGGGCTGTCGTGGCTAGCGACGAGATTCATCAGGTTTTGGGTCAGCGCCGGGCTGTAGCCGGCGTACACACGGTTCATCTCGGCGATGAAATCGGTTGGCTTTATGCCTCCCTCCGCCTGCGCGAACAATCGCCGCGCCGGCTTGTACCATTGGTAATGCATGACCGAGTCGAAAATGTCGCCCTGCAAAAACGGCCTCGGGTCCATCAGTTCATCAGGCCACTTGGTCCACCAAGCCTCGCCGAGCAGCAGGGCTTCGGGGTTGATTTTGCGAACGAATTTTCGGTAGTCGCGCCAGAAGCCAAGCGGCACGTGCGTGGCGACATCGAGCCGGAAACCGTCCACGCCATCCGACGGATCGCCGTCGCCGTTCGGGTCCAGCCAGCGTCGGGTGATGTTGAAGACGTGCGCCTTGACCTCCGGGTGCAGGTCGCCCTCGAAGACGTGGCCGTGGCCCTCGCGCTTGCCTGAGACGTTGACCTTTTTGAGTTCTGGCAGCGTCTTCACACCGAGCCAGCCCTTGAACTGAAATTCGTTTTCCGGCGTCGCCGGATCGTCAAAAGAGACGATGTCGTACCAGTTGCGGAACCGGCTCTTGGCCTGATTTTTCACGAGATCTTTCCACGCCCAAAATGTGTTGCCGGTGTGATTCCACGAGTAGTCGATGATTACCCGCATGTCGCGGCGGTGCAACTCGCGGATCAATTTCAGGAATAACTTGTCGGCCGCCGTCCACTTCCACGTGGTGGGATCGACCGGATCTTCGGCGTCGATGATCGCGGTGTCGCCGGCCAGGTCCGGGCCGAACGTCCGGTCGATGTGGCGGTAGTGGCGGGCGTCGTATTTGTGCAGCGACGGCGAGTCGTTGAGCGGGTTGAAATAAATGGCGTTGATGCCGAGTTCCTGCAGGTAGTCGAGTTTGTCGAGCACCCCCTGCAGGTCGCCACCGAAGCGCCGTGCGGCGGCGAGCTTGTGAAAATGTTCGCCCTCAACCTTCGCCCATTCCTCCTGCTCGTACCAATCCTGATGCCAAGGGGTGATTTTCCAGCCGTCCGGCACGAAGCCCGGATACGAGCCCTGCATGTACTCCGGGCGGGGATCGTTGGCGGGATCGCCGTTGCGGAATCGCTCGACAAAAATCTGATACCAGATCGCCTCCCGCGCCCACTCCGGCGGTTGGTCAAATTCTGCCGCTTGGCCGGGCGCTTGGCCAAGCGCGAACCAGACGAAGCCACAGGCCAGCCAAGTCCATCCGCGTTTCAAAAAGGAATCCATTCGATGCTCAGTCGTTCATCCGTTCGATGATCGAGGTGGTCGACTTGCCCGGCACGAACGGGATGATTGCGATCTCTCCGCCGGCTGATTCCACCGCCTCGCGCTCGTCGGCCACCAGCGTCTCCGGCGTGTAGTCGCCACCCTTCACGTAGACGTCCGGCTTGGCCAAGCGCAGAAAATTCACCGCTCGTTTTTCAGGAAAAATGGCCACGGCGCCGACCGAGGCGAGCGCGGCCAGCACGAGCGCACGGTCGGCCTCGGCGTTGAGCGGCCGGCTTGGCCCCTTGAGTTCGCGCACCGATTGGTCGCCGTTGCAGCCGACCAACAGGACATCGCCATGCGAGGCCGCCTGTTCAAGGTAGGTCACGTGCCCGGCGTGGAGCAGATCAAAACAGCCGTTGGTTACCACCAGTCGTTTGCCGTCCCCACGGAGTTTTTCCCGCCAGGCGGGCAGTTGCTCGAGCGACAGGATTTTTTCGCGCGCACTCATCGTGGGCCAAGCGTACACGCGGTCGGCTCAGTAGCCAATCGCCGCGCCGTCCTTGCGCGCCTCGGAGCCGCCGTGGAGCAGGCCGGTTTCGTGGTCGATGCGGATGGCCTGATAGCCGCCGCCCGCGCCGCCGCGGCTGACGTTGTGACCGCGTTTTTTCAACTCGGCGACGACTTCGTCGCTGACGCCGCTCTCGACGATCAGTCGGCCGCCGTCGGTCATCACGTCACCGGTGGGCGTGTCGGATCCGTCGTGTCGCACGCGCGCGGCGTCGGTGGCCTCCTGCACATTCATGCCGTGGTCGATCATGTTGACGAGCACCTGCGCGTGACCCTGCGGCTGCATATCGCCCCCCATCACGCCAAACGACAGCACCGGCTTGCCGTCCTTGGTGACCATCGCCGGGATAATCGTGTGGAACGGCCGCTTGAACGGCTCGAGCCGGTTGTGGTGCTTGTCGTCCATCGCGAACAGCGTGCCCCGGTTTTGCATGGTGAAGCCGACATTGCCCGGCACATGGCCGGAGCCGAAGCCGTAGTACGTGCTCTGGATGAGTGACACCACGTTGCGATCCTTGTCCACTGCGGTGAGGTAAATCGTATCGCCGTGCTTGAGCTGCGGATCGCCGGCCGGCACACGCTGCGCGGCCTTGGCCATGTCGATGCGCTTGGCCTGTCGTGCGGCGTACGGCTTGGAGATCAGCTCCGCGATCGGCAGGTTTTTCTCCACCTGTGGGTCGGCGTAAAATTTGGCCCGGTCGGCAAACGCCAGTTTCTTGGCCTCGGCGAACAGGTGAATGTAGTCGGCTGAGTTGTGTCCCATCGCGGCGATGTCGTGCGGCTCGAAGATGTTCAAAATCTGCAGCGCGGCGATGCCCTGCCCGGGTGGCGGCAGCTCCCAAATTTCATGGCCACGGTAGTTGGTGCTGACCGGCTCGATCCACTCCGAGGTATGGCGCTTGAGATCCTCCATCGTGATCAGGCCGCCGACCGACTCGCTGTAACGCACCATCTCCTCGGCGATCCAGCCCTCGTAAAACGCCTTCGCCCCCTCCCGGCCGATCGCGCGGTAGACCTTGGCCAGATCGCGGTTGGTCATCCGCTCGCCTTCCTTCGGGGCCTTACCGTTCTTGAGGAACGCCCGGCTGGCGGTCTTGGTCTTGCTCAGGATCCCTTCACTGCCGCTCCAGTAACCGGCGATGATTTGGGTGACTGGAAAACCGTCCCGCGCGTAGCGTACCGCCGGCGCGAGAGTTTTGGACAGCGGCAGTTTTCCGAATCGGTCGTGCAGCACCTGCCAGCCGTCGACGCAACCCGGCACCGACCAGCTCAGCGGGCCCTTGAGAGGGATGCGGTCGTGCCCGCGTTCCCGGATCAGCTCTCGCGAAATGCCCAACGGCGAGCGGCCGCTGGCGTTGAGGCCGTAGAGTTTTTTTGACTTCGCATCCCACACGATGGCGAACAGGTCGCCGCCGATGCCGCAGCTCATCGGCTCCACCACGCCGAGCACGGCGTTGGCCGCGATGGCGGCGTCGATCGCATTACCGCCCCGCTTGAGGATGTCCACCCCGGCCTCGGCGGCGAGCGTGTGGCTGGTGGCGACCATGCCGTTGGGCGCCATCACCACCGAGCGACTGAGCTTGGGATCGCCGTAAGGCCGGTCGTAACCGGCACCGAGAAGTTGAGAACTGGCCATGACTGGTAGGAGAAACAGCTTGGCCAAGCGCTTGGCCAAGCGGCGGCAACGACCGTCCGCCTGGCGGATTAAATGATTGTTAAGTTTGCGCATGGCTTCGGCGGCATTGTCGGCACATTCGCTTGGCCAAGGCAAGCCGCCGCCGTTTTGGTGTTGCCAAGCGCTTAGCCAAGCGGGAGAAAACGCGAGCGCGATGTCGCTCTCTGAACAGGTTAAACAGTTTGACGCCCTGCTGCAGCGGGACGAGCCGGTGCTGGCACTGGCCCCGATGCAGGACGTCACCGACCTGCCGTTCTGGAAGGTGATCCGCAGCCGCGGCGGCGCAGACGTGTACTACACCGAGTATTTTCGCGTGCATGCCGATTCGCGTTTGGAAAAACCGATCCTGCGCTCGATCACCGAGAATCCCACCGGCCGGCCGGTCGTCGCTCAGATGATTGGCAACAGCATCCCCGATCTCGTGCGTACGGCGCGCGAGTTGCAGCAGCATCCCATCGCGGCGGTCGACCTCAACCTCGGCTGCCCTGCGCCGGTCGTTTACAAGAAATGCGCCGGCGGCGGACTGCTGCGCGAGCCGGAACGCGTCGACCGCATTCTCGGTACGCTGCGCGAGGCGGTGGAGACACGGTTCACGGTGAAGACGCGGATCGGTTTTGACGACCCTGCGGTGTTCGACGAGTTGCTCCCGATCTTTGCCAAGCACAATCTCGACCTGCTCACCGTCCACGGCCGCACGGTGAAGGAGATGTACCGCAGCGCCGTGCATTACGACTTCATCGCACGCGCGGTCGCCGAGGCCGGCTGCCCGGTGTTGGCCAACGGCAATGTCTATTCCGCAGCCAAGGCCGAGTCGGTGCTCGGCGAGACTGGCGTGAGCGGCCTGATGATCGGGCGCGGGATCATCCGCAACCCCTGGCTGTTCACCCAGATCCGCCAGCATCTCCGGGGCGAGCCGCCCGTCTGGCCAAGTGGACGCGAGGTGCTCGAGTACGTCACCGACCTGTTCGAGATGACTGCACCGGAGAATTACATCGAGCGCAGTCAGGTGCAGAAGATGAAAAAGTACATGAACTACTTCGGGCTGGGCGTTGATCCGGAGGGCCGTTTTTTGCACGACATCCGTCGCGCCCAGACCAAGGCCGACTTTTTTGCCATCTGCCGCGAACATCTCGACCACGACGAACCGATGCCGCTCGAGCCATACACGCCCGAGCTGCAAAGCCGCGACGTCGTCGCCGGCATTCACACCTAGTTTTGAAATTCGGAACTCTAATTTCAAAATCCTAAACCGTGAGCGCTTCCTTGCGTGAGCGGGGGTGCGCCGGTACATTGCTCCGGCTGTAATGACGCTGACTGAAAAAATATTGGCCCGGGCAGCGGGCAAGAGCGAGGTGACCTCTGGTGAGAATGTGTGGGTAAACGTGGACACGTTGATGACGCACGACGTTTGCGGCCCCGGCACGATCGGGGTGTTCAAGCGCGAGTTCGGTGAGGACGCCAAGGTTTGGGACGCGAAAAAAATCGTGATCATCCCGGACCACTACATTTTCACCTCTGACTCGCTGTCCAACCGCAACGTGGACATCCTGCGCGATTTTGCCAAGGAACAGGGGCTGCCGTACTTTTATGACGTCATCGACGACGAGGATGGTAAGTGGCAATTCGACGCCTCGCAGGGCCTGCTCAAGCGCCAGTACGGCTCACGTTACGCCGGCGTTTGCCACGCGGCTCTGCCGCAGAAGGGACACCTTCGTCCCGGCGAGAGTTTGTTCGGCACCGCCTCGCACACCTGCATGGCCGGTGCGTTCAACCAGTTTGCCCCCGGCATCGGCAACCCAGA
>JAPPPH010000133.1 GCA_028817635.1 Verrucomicrobiales bacterium
TTAACCCCCGCGAAGCCCGGCCGAGCGCCGGGCTTTTTTGTGCGCTTGGCCAAGCGGAATCAGAGACCCCAAATGATCGGGACGAAGAACCAGACGAGGAACGCCATTAACAGCGTCAGACCCAGCCCGGCCTTCACGTAATCAGTAAACCGGTATTTGCCCGGCCCAGAAACAAGGATGCAGGCCGGCTCGAACGGCGCGACAAATGACGAGGACGCCCCCAGCATCACGGCGATCGCAAACGTCTGTCCGCTGACACCGAGCGTCTCTGCGGTTTGCATCGCCACCGGCAAAACCACCAATGCAGCGGCAGCGTTGGACATCGTCTGAGTCAGGAACATGGTCAGCAAAATAAACCCGGCCAGCACTGTACTCGGGCTTTCGAACGCGCTCTGGATTCCGGCCGCCAGCCAGTCTGCCGTGCCGGATTCACGCATGGCCACACCGAACGCCGTCATGCCGCCGATCACGATCAACACGCGCCAGTCGATTACCTCGTAGGCTTTTTGCATGGTGATAAACCCTGTCGCCACCGTTACTGCCGCCGCTGTTAAAAACCAGATTGGGAACGGTTCCAGCCCAAAGCCGCCGGCCAACGCGGCACGTCCAAAAAAAACAAGCGCCATGAAGCCCTTTTTTCGCCGATCCGCACTTGGCGCCTCGCTGGCCTCGAGCCGGACGAGGTTCGTATCGTGCTCAAGCGATTGCAGGCGTTCCTCCGTGCCCTGCACCAGCAGCAGGTCGCCGGCACGGAGCTTGATCATTCCCAGTTTGCGGCCAAGCGATTGGCCGTGCCGATAGATCGCCAGCACCGCGAGGCCAAAGCGCTGGCGAAAGAGCGCCTCCTTGAGCGAGTGACGGATCAATGTGGACTTGGGCGTAATCAGCAATTCGGCGATCTTGGTTTCCTCCGTTTGCAGCGAGTCATCTTCCAGCTTGGTTTCGGCCTTGATCTCGATGCCGCTGGCGTCCTTCCCCGCCATCAAATCGTCCATACGGCCGGAGACGAGCAGCACGTCGGCTTCCTCAATCTTCGAGCGTGAGTTCGGCACGAAATTGCGTTTTTTTCGGAGAATCTTGATGATGCGAAACTCCATCTCAGCCAGCGAGGACTCAAACACCAACTGCCCGATGAGTTTTGAGCCGGGCATCACGACGATCTCAGAAACGTATTCGCGGATGTTAAAATCCTCGGTCAAGCTCTCGTCGGGGTAATCAGGTAGCAGCCTCCGACCAACCAACATGAGGTACGCAATGCCCACGCTCATGATCAACAGGCCAAGCGGCGTGATCTCAAACAGGCCAAGCGGCTGGTAGACGTTGAGCTCGTTTTTCTCCGCATGAATAAGATAGTCGCCGGCATTAACCGCGCCATCGCCGTTCAGATCCGTGCCCCCGGCCTCGATCCACTTGGCCACGTCTGCCTCGTGCCGCTTGGCGATCTCGCCGCTGACTGCGACGTTGGTCGAAGTGCCGATCAAAGTGCAGGTGCCGCCAAGGATCGATGCGAAGCAGACCGGCATCAGCAGCTTGGACGGGCTGGTCTTTAGCTTGCGCGCCACGGACATAGTCGGCCCGATGAAGAGCGACGTCACCGCGGTGTTATTCATGAACCCGGACAGGCCGCCCACGACCGACATCGTGGTCATGAGCAGTTTGTTCGTGCTCCCACCCGCCACGCGCAGCAGCCAAGCGGAAACCACATCCAGCACACGCCCCTCGAGCAGTGCGCCGTTAATAATGAAAATCGAGCCTAGGATGATGATGATCTGCGAACTGAACCCGGCAAACGCCTGCGCGGTGTCGAGAATCCCGGTGAGCACCAGCGCCAACAGAAGGAAAATGGTGACCAAATCAACCGGCAGCGCCCGCGTGGCAAAAAGCGCCACGGCCACCACCAGCAATCCCAGTACAATGACAATTGGATCCATCGCTTGGTTCCGTTCCTCCGCTTGGCCAAGCGGAACGCGGGTCAGTCCTCCCGCATGGTCTCGGGATCGATGCCCACTTTTTGGCACCACTCCCGATAGGCTATCGGAGAAATCTCCGACGGCTTGATCTCACTGCGTCCACCCCAGAACACGTTTGTGTAACTGACCGGGATGCCGACACTCTCGAGGTGCTGATCGATCGCAGCCTTGTGCTCCAGCACCATTTCCTTGTCAGTGCCGTGTGCCACGCCCATGACGTTCACGTTGTGAAAGTCCGGGCCGCCCTCGCGCCAGTAGGCGTGTGTCATGATATCGTGACGCCCCACCTCGCCGCCAGCCTCGATCTCGCGCCCCGCCGGCACCGCCCAGTGGAACAGCGCGTTGAACTTGGTCACGCGCTTGCCGGACGAGTGCCGTTTGACGTGCTCCAAAAACGTGGAAAAACGGCCGACCACCCGGCGCTTGTCGAGATCCTTGGCAATACGGAAAAACTCCTCCAGCGACACACCCGCCTCGGCCGCTCTCGCGGTCCAGATGTCCTCGATGATTTCCTCCGGCTCGAACTCCCGCTTCACCGCGGTCATCACCCGCCACTCGAGTTCGTTGAGATCCACGATCGCCACCTCCATCGCCTCCGCCGGTTGATCCGCCCGGCTGCCCGGCGGCATCCCGCGACGGCGCACGTGCCCCACGCCCAGCGCAAACAATCGCTTGGCCGGCATCAGTCGAAAATGATCGCCGCCGATTTTGTTCAATAGCCAGTTGCCATGTTTCTCCATCGAGTAACCCTGCGGCACCTTGAGCGTCGTCCAAAGTTTGTAGTTCGACCCCGCCGAGACGGTATCCGTTGTGCGCGTCACGACATGCCCGGAAAAGGGATCCTCCTCGAACAGGTAGTTGAACGCCGCGTCCATCCGCTCCGTCGGCACCTTCCACGCAACCAGCGCGCCCTTGGCCAAGTTCGTCGCCAGCAGCGTCTGGCGCACGCGTCGAATCGTCCCGGCCCGGAGCATCGCACGGATGCGCTCGATCACCACCGGTGCCTCAACGCCCGACTGCCTCACGATCTCGCCGATCGGATCCTCCTGAAACCCCTGTAGCTGATCCTCCGACACCGCCAGAATCCTGGCGTTGATCGGATCGCTAAAATCGACAGGTACATTCCCCTCGCTCATTCGGCGGCACAGTATCCGGCAACACGCCCGCTTGGCCAAGCGCATTCCGGATTGATTTATATTGCGCGAACCTCAACCATCCGCAGCGCGTTCATGAAGATCAGCAAAGTCAGTGTTTATCAGGTTGGACTTCCGCTCCACGAGGGCAGCTATAACTGGTCCGGCGGCAAATCCGTGCAGGTGTTCGACAGCACCGTCGTGCGGATCGAGACCGACGAGGGCATCACCGGCCACGGCGAGGTCTGCCCGCTTGGCCCGGTCTACCTGCCAGCGTACGCTGAGGGCGCCCGCGCCGGCATTCAGGTGCTCGCCCCGGCGTTGATCGGCGAGGATCCCACGCAATTAGCCAAGCTCAACCGCCACATGGACACCACGCTTAAGGGGCATCCGTATGTGAAGTCCGCACTCGACATGGCCTGTTGGGACATCCTTGGCCAAGCGACCGGCCAACCGGTTTGCAACCTGCTCGGCGGCCGCTACGGCGATGAGTTCCTGCTGTACCGCGCCATCTCGCAGGAAGCCCCCGAAGCCATGGCAGGCAAGGTCGCCGGTTACCGGGCGGAGGGATACCGAAAATTTCAGCTCAAGGTCGGCGGCGATCCGGAGACGGACATCGAGCGCATCCGCGCCGTCTCCGCCGAGTTACAACGCGGTGACGTCCTCGTGGCTGATGCCAACACCGGCTGGCTCATGCATCAGGCCGCCCGTGTCGTCCGCGCTGTAAAGGACATCGATGTTTATATCGAGCAACCGTGCGAGACGTTCGAGGAGTGTTACTCCATCCGCAAGCTGACCGATCACCCATTCGTGCTCGACGAAAACATCGACGGCCTGCCGATCCTGCTCCGCGCAAACAGCATGCAGGCGATGGACGTCGTGAACATCAAGATCAGCAAGTTTGGCGGATTGACTAAAGCGCGGCAGGCGCGTGACCTCTGCGTGTCACTCGGCATCGCGATGACCATCGAGGATAGCTGGGGCGGCGACATCATTACTGCGGCCATTTCCCACCTTGCCCACAGTACGCCGACCGAGTTGCTGTTTTCGTCGACCGATTTCAACAGCTACGTCACCGTCTCCATTGCCGACGGCGCCCCGCAACGTCAGGACGGAAAACTGACCGCGTCCACCGCCCCCGGCCTCGGCATCACGCCAAAAATGGACGCTCTCGGCGACGCGGTGTTCGTGACAGAATAACGGATATCAATCCTTCAGTCGGCCGGTGACCCAGAGCAGGCCGCGGGCGACCATCTTTTGGAAAACCGGATCGTCGAACGTGGCGTCCGAGTGCCCATACGTCGTGCCGAACACCTTGGCCTTGCCGTACAGGTTCGTCCAAGCCACGGCGTGATCCTTGCCATCACGCTCGCTTTTTGAGGTCGCCAGCGGCTTGGCCGTCGGCCAGACCTTGTCAACGATGTACAACTCATCCTTCGGCGTCACCCAGTTGTCCGGCATGCCCTTCAGGATCGGGTGCTTCGGGGCGACCTTCTTCACCGGATAGCGGCTCTGGTGATCATGCCGGCGACTCGTCACTCCAAGAAATTTCCGCCACTCATCAATCTTCGCCGCGCGGTAAGTGTGCATCGCGCAGTGGATCACCACCGACGGCACACCGGCTTTGTGAACCTTTGTGATCTTGCGGATGTACGCCTCGTCGGCCGTGCTCGCGAAGCATTCGTTATGCACCACAACATCGAAGCCCTTGGCCCAGTTGGGATTGTCGTAAAGCGCGATCTGCGCCCGTGTGCCGGTGCCGCCCTCATTGACCACCTTCCAATCCACCTTGGCCTCCTTGGCCACACCGGTGATAAGCGCCTTGGATTGGTACTTGTAGTTATGGCAACAACCACCAGTCACAAGCAAAGCCCGGATCGATTTTGATTTTTCCGCTGCCTGAACAGACGAGACAAAAAAACCAAGTGCCGCGATGAAAAGAAAACGAAGCGAAAAACGCATGGTCATGCGCCAAGCCTAGAGCCACCCCTCCCCGCCGTCAACGTCCCCTCGATTGGCCAAGTGAGCAATCATTTTACTGACCGCGAACTGCACGAAGACGATCCGTGAAAATCCGTGGCATCTGTGTCTCGGCGTTAGGACGGCTGGGACAGCCGTCCCTACCTTGCGCTTGGCCAAGGGCGGTTGTTACGCAGGATTAAGTGCGTTTACCACGGCGTCGCCGACTTGGGTTGTGTTGGCGGTGCCGCCCATGTCGGGGGGTAATGCTGCGCCTCGCTCGACCACCGACAGCACGGCCTTCCGGACCGTCTCCGCCGCTGCCGCTTGGCCAAGGTGCTCCAGCATCATCGCCGCCGACAGGATTGCCGCCAGCGGATTGGCCAAGCCCTTACCGGTGATGTCCGGCGCGCTGCCGTGCACCGGCTCAAACATCGACGGATGGTTGCCCCCGGGGTTGATGTTACCGCTGGCGGCCAGCCCAATGCTCCCCGTGATGATGGCCGCGAGGTCGGAGAGGATGTCGCCGAACAAATTACTGGCCACCACCACGTCGAACGATTCCGGCCGCCGCACAAACTCCATCGCCGCCGCATCGACGAGAAGTGATCGGGTCGACATGTCGGGATACTCCGCCGCCACACGCTCAAACGCCCTATCCCAAACCACCATGCCGTAGCCCTGTGCGTTGGACTTCGTGATGGAGGTCACCGGCTTTTTGCTGCCGCGACTGCGTGCCAACTCGAAAGCGTAACGAATCACCCGTTCACAGCCGTGCCGGGTGAACACGCCGGCCTGCACTCCCATTTCGCTCGACTGGTTTTTGAACTGAATGCCGCCCACATTGGCGTATTCGCCCTCGGTATTTTCGCGGACAAGCGTGATGTCGATTTTTCCCGGTTCAGCATTCTTGAGCGGCGACTCCATCCCGGGAAAAAGAGTGTTGGGACGCAGACAGACGTACTGGTCAAACTGTCGTCGGATCGGCAGCAGCAATTCGTTGAGTGTGACGTGGTCGTGTATTTCCGGATGCCCCACCGCGCCAAGGTAAATCGCATTAAACCCGGCCAACGTCTCGAGCGCATCGGCCGGCATCATCGCCCCGTGTTCAAGATAGTAATCCGATCCCCAGGGAAATTCGGTAAACTCAAGACCAAGCGCGGCGCTGTCATCCACCGCGCGCAACACCTTCAGCCCCTCCTCGACGACCTCGACCCCGATCCCGTCTCCTCGGATCACCGCGATTCTGAAGTTGCGATCGCTCAATTTTTTTTCGGTTTTTTTGGTGTGTTTCGCCGGGCGTTCCCAACGAGTTGTGGGCCGTTGTCCGGTGGCATGGACTTATGCCAAGCGATGCAGGCTTTGGCCAAGCGGGCGACGAGTTTGGGATGTTTGCCCGCGACGTTCGTTTTCTCGCCTCGATCATTGGATATGTCATACAACTCCGGCTCGGAGCCGTCGAATTCGCAGAGGAATTTCCATTTGCCATCACGCACAGCGAGATCGGGAAGATCGGTGTCTCCGTAATACGAGTCACGATCGGGTGGGCGCCGGAAGAATATGGGCGCCTTGCGGGACGCGTTGCCATTGCCAAGCAACACGTTCGGGAGTGATTCTCCGTCGTACTTTGCCCCCTTGGCGTGGGGCGTGCCGGTTATGTCCAGCAGTGTTGGCACGAGGTCGATTGCGGAGAAAACTGACTTGCGGTTCACCCGGTTTTTCGCCTTTACCAAGCCCGGCCCCCAAGCGACCAGCGACGAACGCACGCCCCCCTCGTACAGGTGAGTCTTGTATCCACGAAACGGCCCGGCCACACCGGCGCCGAGTTCCGGCCCGTTGTCGGAGCACACGAGCACAAGCGTGTTGTCACGCAGCGTTTCGTTGCTGCGGATGTGATTGAACAATTTTCCCAACTGCTCATCCATCGCTTCCAGCACGGACAGGTACAACTCGCGTTTGTTGTTGCCCCACTTGGCCACCGGGGGCCAGAACGGACTGTGCACATCATCCGGCCAGAGGTTGATGTAAAACGGCTTTCCATCCTTGGCTGCCTTGTCGATGAACGGGATGGCCTCGTCGACAAAACCACGAGTGATCTCCGAGCGCTGCATCCAGCGCACCCCTTGGCCAAGTCGCTCGGCATTCGCCCAGATGCGACCCGGCTTGGCCGAATCCTGCCCCGGCTTGAGAGTCAGCGGCAACAGCTTGGGCCCCATGCCCTCGAAGTTGGTCAGCGAGGTGTCGAACCCGTACTCGGTGATGGCCGGGGCGTTGTCCACATCGCGCTGGCCACCCATGTGCCATTTACCGAAATGCCCCGTGGCATAGCCGGCCTGTTTCAGCGAACGCGCGAGCATCGGTGCGCTGGGCTCGAGCCACTGCGCCATACCGCGCCGTTCATTCGCAGCCCGATGCGCGAGGTACGAGGTGATGCGCCAGCGCTGCGGATATTGACCGGTCGAGATCGCCGTTCGGGATGGCGAACAGATTGGTGAGTTCACATAAAACTGCTCGAACCGCACTCCCTCCTTGGCCAAGCGATCAATGTGAGGCGTCTTCGCCGCCTCATTCCCGAAGCAGGAGAAATCCCCCCAGCCCATGTCATCGATGAAAACGAGGACGATATTCGGCTTGGCCGCCTGCGCTTGGCCAAGCACTCCGATCGTAAATAAAACAGTCAGAAAAAATCTCATGGCGAGGGCTCTTGATGCCCGAAAATGCCATCCGAGGCGAGCCGAATTCGGAACGATCAAACCACCATTCTACTTACCTGGAGAAACCACGCCGAAGGCGTGACAGCCATTAGCCAATCACCCCCCTCCGTCAGGCGATGATCTCGTGGAGGACGTTGCCGAAAACGTCGGTTAGCCTGACGTCGCGGCTGTTGTGGCGGAAGGTAAGGCGTTCGTGGTCGAGCCCCAAGAGGTGGAGTACGGTTGCGTGAACGTCATGGATGTGGGCTGCATCTCGCACGGCGTGCATGCCAAGTTCGTCCGTCTCGCCAAAACTCATGCCGCGTCTCAGCCCTCCGCCAGTCATCCACAGCGTAAAACCCTTGTGATGATGGCCGCGGCCGATTTTTGATTCTCGATTGGCCTCCTCGAATGGCGTCCGGCCAAACTCCGTCGCCCAGATCACCAGCGTCTCGTCGAGCATCCCGCGTGATTTCAGATCGGTGATCAACGCGGAGATGCCCTGATCCGTGCGGGCCGCATTACTTCGGTGGTTTCCGATCAAGCCGCCTCGGTTTCCGTGGGCGTCCCATTTTCGATCCTGTGCACCATCAATGATCTCGACGAATCGAACACCGGACTCGACCAACCGCCTCGCGGTCAGGCAATGCCGGGAAAACAGGTTGTCGCCGTACAACTCCCGAACACTCGCCGGCTCGCTCTTTAGGTCGAACACCTCCGATGCCGAGGCCTGCAACTTGTACGCCATCTCGAACGCCTCGATCCGGGCGGTCAACTACGGCTGTGTCGGGAAACGGTCGCGGTGCAATCGATTCACCCGATTCAGTGCTGCCAACTGTCTGGCCTGTTCAGCAGCCGTCAACCCGTCACGGGGCGTTAGGTGCGGGAACGGAGACTTTCCCTGCTCGACTCGGGCAACTGCGGCCTGATGCCGACCGGGCAACATACCCTGTTGGAATACCCCGTCACCGGCCGAGACAATGCCGTCTTTCATCACCACGTATCCCGGCAGATCCGCTGCTTCGCTGCCAAGGCCATAAGTCGTCCACGAGCCCACGCTCGGGAAGCCGGGACGCGAGTGGCCAGTATGCCAAATCGTTTCGCCGACCGAATGATTCGCCGAGTCGGTGTGGACTCCCTTCAGGAACGTGATCTCGTCAGCCAACTTCGCAAGGCGCGGAAAAATCTCACTCACCCATGCACCGCTCTGCCCGTGTTGCCTGAAATCAAACACCGGTGGGAGGATGCGGCACTTCTCCAGCGATTTTTCCGGGTTGAACCCCTGTAATTCCTCCTTCGAGAAAATCTCCGTAGCCAAGCGACCGTTCCACTCCCTGAGTTTCGGCTTGTGGTCGAACGTCTCCAAATGGCTCGTGCCGATGCTGGAGGAAACGAGCAGTTGATTTTTCCCGAGCGCAACGGGATCGGCGGCGTTTACATCGCGGCTGGTTTTCCATGGGTAGGCCCACTTGGCCTCACCGTTTTTCAGCGAGATGCCCATCAGCGATTTGGCTGAAAAATACAAATGCTCATCCTTCCGAAACGGAACCATCGTCGCATACCCGGCCGTTTCCTTGGACGGCATCCAACGGGTCGCCCCATCCTTCAGGCTCAACGCAACGCCTTGCCGCCCCACGCTGAGGATCACTGTGTCCCGATAAATAAAAGGCGACCCCGCAAAGC